>CAKQTN010000041.1:0-10530 GCA_934276625.1 uncultured Haemophilus sp. | reverse complement strand
TTTTCATAACGATCGACGGCAATCACTTCCACGCCTAAACGTTGTAATTCAATCACCACCTCTTTGCCCAGTTCACCGGAACCAAGCATCATCACTTTGATGGCATTCGGGGTTAATGCTGTACCTAGGGTTGTCATGTTGTGTCCTTATTTTAAGAAAGATTCATCAAGCGCTAAATCGTCATTTTTATTAATCCCTACACCGCGAGCAATCACATTTTTAGCAATTTCATGCGCTTCTTCTAAAGAATGCTCGGTGTAAGTTCCACATTGGTATTCGTTTAATTCAGGAATTTGGTTTTGATCTTGCACGGTTAAGATATCTTTCATGGAAGCTAACCATGCATCAGCCACTTGCTGCTCGTTTGGTGTGCCGATTAATGACATGTAAAAACCTGTGCGACAGCCCATTGGGGAAATATCGATGATTTCTACGCTGTCATTGTTTAAATGGTCACGCATGAAGCCCGCAAATAAATGCTCAAGGGTGTGAATCCCTTTTGGTGGGAGAATTTCTTTGTTTGGAATGCAAAAACGGAGATCAAAAACGGTGATGTTATCGCCCTTTGGGGTACGCATCGTTTTGGCAACACGCACGGCAGGTGCGTTCATACGGGTGTGATCCACTTTAAAACTGTCGAGTAATGGCATATTTATTTCCTTGAAAATCAGTGATTTGTAAATTAATTGCAAGTTTTTGTAAATTTTTTTACATTTTTTTACAATTTCTTTGAACTTTTCTTTTTAGCGTCGGTCTTATAGAACAAGCAACTTGCAGTTGTTTTAATAAAATTGGTTCCTTAGGTTATTTGCCCCTTACTCGATAAGGGGCGTTTTTTTATCTGTTGAATATTAATTCGTCTTTATTCTAGCCCACAACCAGGTTATGCACAAAGGCTATTCTCGACTATGACACGAAAGGTAAACTGAAAAAGAGCAAGGCAATATAACGTAGTCCTTTTCCAATCGTCATAAAAATCAAACAACTTAGCCAATTCAATCGAAGCCAACCGGCTACTGCACAAAACACATCCCCGACAATAGGCAACCAGCTTAATAATAAAGTGATGGCACCATAGCGTTGTATTTTGTTTATCACCCATAAAGTGCGGTCATTTTTGCTATCAATTTTCGGAAACCATCGACCAATCCAATAAGTGGTGAGGCTGCCAAGTGTATTGCCTGCGGTTGCCAGAAAAACAAGCCAAAAAATATCCGCACTTAATAATGAACCGATCAATACTTTTGGCACAGCAAGGGAGACAAACACAATTTCTGAATTACCCGGCAAGATGGTGGCACTTAAGAAAGCGCTGAAAAACATCAACCACAAGCCATGGGTTTGCCAAAAATCAGTCAAAAAGCTGAAAGAGAAAATGTCCCACATTAGGCTCTAATAATCTCACGCGTTCTGACATCAAACACATCCATCCCTGCACTTAATCCCGCTTTTACGCCGAGATCGGCATCTTCAAAGACGATGCAACGTGATGGTTCGGCTTTTGCCAGTTCTGCGCAGCGTAAAAAGGTTTCTGGATGCGGTTTATGTTCTTTCACATCATCAGCGCTGACAATGGCGTTAAAGTAATGTTTGATATCTAATTTTTGCATCAACATATCAATGATTCGGCGGTTCGAACCTGAGCCAAGCGCAATTGGTTTTTGTTGATAGTAATGACGCACCACATCAAAGGTCGGGAGTAATTTTGATTCTGTTGGAATCAATTCATAGGAAAGTTTGCGTTTTGCTTGTATCACTTCATTTAAACGTTCTTGTGGCATACCGGCATCTTGCATAATGGCAGAGGCGATAGTGCTCACAGTTGCGCCACCTAAATCATACATAATTTGGCTGTTAAAACGATAACCAAATTGTTCCCCCACCATGTTCCACGCACGGGCGTGTACTGGCATGGTGTCGATTAAAGTGCCATCCATATCAAAAATAAGGCCGTCATATTTTTCAAAAAGTCTGTTATCTATCATTTATTGCTTTCCTAGTTCGTAAATTTTTTCACTTTGTTTCAATTTTGTGATCTGTGCACTGGTAATTTTATGAAATAGCGGTAAAGTTATCCTATCTTAAAAAGGAATGTTATGTCGTTACTCAAACAATTAACCCGTTGGAAAATTCGCGGTCAGATTGATCAGGACGTTATTGATATTATTCTGACTTTGCAAAGTCGCCTAGAACATCATTGGCGCATTGATGTGTCCATTCCGACCGTCATCACACTCTTATTGCATATTGCCAACAGCCTTGCCCGCTTAAAACGAGGCGGTTGCGTTTCCCCGCTTCATCAACCTTTTTATGATGAAATGCAAAGTGCGGCCATTTTCCCTGATGTTTTGGAAATTCACCACGATTTGCTTTCTTTTATTCCGCAAGACATTCCCGAAGCCGAGCAGAGCTATTATCTCGCCAATATTTATAGCTTGCTGTTGGAGCAAGATAAAAAATAAGGGCACGAAAGCCCCTATTTTATCAGTTAAAAATCAAACTGAGTTCTAAATCTTTGAGTAAATTGCTTTCTAAGCGCAAATCATTCCATACTAACGGATTATTATCCAAGTAATGTTTCTCAAAAGTCAGTTCCCAAGTCTGCAAAGAGCGGTCAATTCTAAGATTGATTTTGTCGGTGCTGTCTGTCGCTTGGCGAGATTTATTTAAAATCACCGAAATACGTAAAAGAAGCAGTAAAACAAGGACATCTTCATCTGCATAACGAGCAAAAATCGGTAAATCATTATTTTTAAATGCACCCGTGTGATAACGAACTAAATTCACCAATAAGCGTTGTTGCTCGCGATCAAAGCCCGGTAATTCCATGTTCTGCAGAATATAAGCGGAATGTTTTTGTACATTGCGATGATTAATGACAATACCGACTTCCAATAAGCGTGCTGCCCAAATCAACAGATTTTTCATTTCATCAGCAAGATGCGGTTTTTGCCAATGGGTGTATTGGTCAATTAAGGTTTTCGCACTATTTGCCACGCGATCGGCCTGCGCCAAATCTAAGTTAAATTGTTCGGCTAGTCCTAATGCAGTACGAGTACGGATGTCTGAAACTTGGAAGTTTTTTTCTAAGCTGTAAATCACCCCTTCACGCAAAGCACCGTCAGAATAGCGCATATTTTCTAAGCCAAAAACGTCAAAAACAGCACTTAAAATGGCTAAGCCTGGCACAAATACATCCACGCGATCAGGGTTTAGTCCTACGATATTAAGCTCTTCAAAATGAGAAGCTTGTAAGGTGCGTTCAATTAAATTTTGTAAGCGTTCAGCCGTGATGATGCCGTTCGGGTCAAGGGTTGCGGTAATCACTTGATAGACGGTTTTGATCGTGCCCGATGAACCGAGTACTGATTGCCAACCGAGCTTGCGATATTCCCAGCTTAAATCTTCAATTTTATTGACCGCACTTTGGCGAGCTTGCTCGAAGTTTTCTTTTGAAATTTCGCCATTCGGGAAGAATTTTTTGGCAAAGCTCACACAACCCATATGACGACTTTCTGCCACTAAGGGGGTGAAATCATCACCGATGATCATTTCGGTCGAGCCACCACCAATATCGATGACCAGTTTACGTCCGCTTTCAGGTTGAGTGTGGCAAACACCCGCATAAATGGTTTTGGCTTCTGTTTGACCGCTGATGATATTAATTGGATAAGGAAAGACAGCGGCAGCCTGACGTAAAAATTCGTCATTATTGACCGCTCTTCGTAAGGTATAAGTACCCACCACATTCACATCTTCTGGCGCAAAGCCTTGTAAGCGTTCAGCAAAAAGTGCAAGGCAATTTACACCGCGCTCAATGGCTTCTTGGCTTAATACATTGTGCTCGTCTAAGCCGTCGGCGAGCCTCACTTTTTGTTTTAAACGAGACAGCACCTGAATCGAGCCATTGATAATGCGCGCCACAATCATGTGGAAGCTGTTTGAGCCTAAATCAATGGCGGCAATCTCCCGGGCCTCACCTCGGTGATGAGGTTCTACGAGTTGAGCCAGTTGCTTGTCGTTATGCATGTCCTTTCCTAAAATTCAAATTTATACAATAAATCAAAAACTTGGTTTGTGCTGGTTACTGATTGGAAATAAAGTTGTGGCATTAAGCGGTAACGTAAGGTCACTTCGGCTAAGCCATCAAACAATCCTACACCATATTTCACTTGTAAGCGTTTACCAATATTACCACTAACTTGTACTTTGGAGCTATCCCCAACACCGGCAGTGCCTAAGTTTAAGTCTTGAATACCAAAGGCTTCACCAATACCGCCGACTACTTTACCACTTTTCGCTAAACCTAAGCCAAGTAATGCCGCACCCACAGAACCACTGGAACCTGCTTCACCGCTGTTTTCTAATGAGCGACCGGTTAATAAATAAGAAAGTGCCTGGTCTTGAGATTTGGCTGGATCAGAGAAAATCGTGACTTGTGGGCTAGACGCCAGACCAATCACTTTTACCCCCGCGGTCACTTTACTGTCTTCCATAGCCTCAGGGTTACGAATCGCTTCAATATTCAACATCGGCTGTGAAGGTAAACCAGAGAAGCTGATTTGTCCTTTACGAATTAATAAATCCTGTCCAAAAGAGGCATAACGACCATTTTTTAGGTTAATTTGACCAAATAATCCTAGCTTACCTTTATCCTGTTTCACCGAAAGTAAACCATCCAAATTCGTTTTTAAACCATAGGCATCTAAATGCACATCATCACCGATTTTAATTTTTAAATCAGATTGAATTTGCATCCCAGATTTCGTTTCTGAAGCAAATTGGCGATTAATGAGTTCTTCTTTACTTTTTCTTGGGCCATTTAAAATGACTTCATCTTCACTCACTGGTTCAGCATTGTCCGGTAAGCTTTCAATAGCAATTCTTGCCCAAGGGATATCCACATTACCACTCAAATCTAAGAGTTTTGGCGAGGCTTTGACAACCACATTCGGGCTGACTTTTAATTTCGCCATGGATGGAATATCGACTTTGAAATTATCTGCTTGCGCTCTGACTTCTGCCGTCCAATTATTCATGTGCGCCCAGTTAGCTTGTCCATTAATATTGAGCTTGCTATCTGGTGTTTGAACATGGCCATTTAAGGTTGAAGAGGTGCCATTAAAGCGAATTGCCACTTGGCCATCAGTCACATCAAAAGGCAGGCTTTTCAGTTTCGTTTTCACATTTCGAATATCAAAATTGCCGTTTAATAATGGTTTTTCTAAATTACCACCGAAACTTAAGCGTGAGACCACTTCACCATCTATGCTTTCACCGCTAGAGAAAAGTTGATTGGCTAAGGATAAGCGTAAACCTTCAATGGTAAAGGTACCGCCTAATTGACGACCTTTACTTAAATCATGAATTTTTAAGTCTGTGCCGATTCGACCTTGATTTTGAACGTTAATGTCAGATTTCAAGGTTAAATTGTTATTTTGAATATCGGCATTCACACTTAATTTAGGAATATCCAGCTTAAAGGTGCGGTAGTCTAATTTTTGTGCCACACCAATGTTATTTCCTTCCACTGCCACATTTAGTTGTAATGGTTTATCCGTGAACCATGCCACTTTACCTCGGCTTTGTAACTGGCCTTTGAGTGTATCTTGTTCCATCAATTTATTCACTAAATCTAAATTAATACGTTTAAGCTCAAAAGGGACTTCGCCGTTTTTCCCTGCTGTAAATTGTTGAGGGAAACACAGATCTAAGTCTTGGTTAATCCAGCAGTGTGAACCAATGGTGGCTTGGATTTTTTTATTGTCATAAGTCACCGGAATAGTTTGATTCACTTTAAAATCGCCGATAGGTGAGTTAAGGCTTACTTGGCTTAAATTACCTTTCCATTGCTGAGAAGTGCGGTCAAAATTCCCCGCGATTTGCAAATCAGCTGCAACGGGTTCACCTTTTGATTTTAAGGTGAGCGTATGATGTTTTTCATCACCCGATGCATTCAAATCAATATTATGCAATTTGATGCTATCGCCATAGCGGAAGTTTTCCGCTTTGACGGTAAGTTCACCTTTCACTTGCGGTTCACTCACAACATTACCTTTAATTAAGGCTTTGGATAAGTCTAATCCTTGGAAGTGCAAGCCTTGTGCCGTTAAATCGGTATTAATGCTTGGCGCAGTAAGCTTCCCTAAAATCTGTGCTTTACCAACGACTGAGCCCGCTAAATCTTGCCACAGACCACGTAAGCTTGGTGCGTTGATATCTAAATCTAGGTTTGATTTATCACCTAATATACCTTTTGCCGCAATGCGGTTATCGCCATAGTTCAGTAATAAATCAGGAATGTTTAATAAGGTTTCATTACTTAAAAAGACGCTACCTTTCAAGCTTAATGGGCGAGAAGAGAGACTACCTGTTAAATCCACGGCTGGCACATCTACTTTCCAATGATTGGAATCAGCGGAACCTTTTGAGCTCACTTTACCCGATAATACGGCTGGCATGGCAGGCACATAAGGGCGAATGTTCATTTTGTTTAAATCAGCGGTCACATCCCATTGCGCGCCATCTTTCCAGGTTGATGAACCCGTTAAACGTGCCGTACCATCGAGGGCAGCAAGTTTTAATTCGTTGAGGGTGACTTCATAGAGTTTACCGTCTGCATTCAAATCAACATGGGTGTGAGGGATATGATCCATACCGTCCACACCACCGACAACCTCTGCGTGATAATTCAATAAATCGCCCGTGAGCTTGATATCCACATCGTTAATTTTAAGTGGCGCCAGGCTATCAGCGAAGGCGTATTGACCTTTTTTCGCTTTTAACTGCAGATTTAATGGCATTTTATCTTCAGCCAGTTTCACATCACCCGTTAAGGTCGCATCAAGTACGCCTTGTGTGGTTAACGAAAGTGCGGTCGTTTTTTTCAATGAACCCGATAAATTGAGATCAACTTTGCTGGCAGGCAGAATGGTTTTATCTTTTGATTTAAACGCTTGGAGATCAGATTTTAATGTGAGATCAACCGGAAAATCTTCATTGAGTTGGAGTTGTCCTTGGCTAGAAAGTGTACCAAGAGAGCTGTCAATGTCGAGTTTTTGTAATTTCACTAAATGATCGGTGGCATCCGCTTGCAATTCTACTTTAGGCACAGTGATTTTTTGTGTTTCTTCACCTTTTTCATTGAGGGATTGATATTGCCAGTTTGTACCCAAAACACTTGGAATGTGCATATCAAAAGGCAAGTTCACTGTATTTAAATTACCTAAAAAAGCCGGTGTGAGTGTTTGCTCAATTTGCGCCCAATCAACGGGTTTAGCAGGTTCTTTTTTCTCGGGCTGAGGGGGATTCGGTTGAGTTTGGGAGACCGTTGAGAAAAGTACATCTGAAAGCGTGGTGGGTTCAAGGGTAAGGCCAGATTCATTGTTTAAACTGACCGCACTTTGAAATGACGAAAAGGTAATATTGCTTTGATCGAGTTTCATATCAAAGTCAGTAATCGCCACATTTTTCACTTGTACAGAAACCGGTAAATGGATTTTTTCCATTGGACCACTTTCTGTTTCTTTCTCTTCCGAAGGTGCCATAACACTGGTATCAATGGCAATTTTCGGCCGCGTTAAGCTGAGATCATCAACAATAATCTCACCTGAAAGTAAACGAGCTAAATTCAGTTGTAAGCGCGTTTTAGGAAGAGCTACATCTACGCCGGTTGTTTGAAAACGTAAATTTTCTAAGACCAAACCATCTTGTAAGCCACCGCTGACTTGCTCAATAGATAAGCTATCGAGCATTTTATCGGCGAGTTGAATAAGTGCACGTTGCCCACTATCAAAAGAAAGTGCTGTGACCAAGCCTAAAACAGGGACAAAAATGACCGCACTTCCGACACATAAAATTTTACGGCAGGTCTTTTTCTTTTTAACGGGTTGTGTCGTTTGGTTATCTGGTTGTTTTTCTTGTTCAGACATAGTCATACCCTAAATTTCAGCCCCTAAGCCAATGTAAAATTGAATGTTTTTGCTGTTATCTTTATCTCGAATTGGCGTTGCAATATCAAATTTGATGGCGCCAACTGGCGATGCCCAACGTACACCGAAACCTGCGCCGTAGCGTAACTCATTTGCTTTGTAAGCATCTGCGGCTAAGCCTGTATCCGCAAATACTGCTCCCCACCAATTTGGGTAAACTTGATATTGATATTCAAGGCTACCTGTTACTAAGCGAGAGCCGCCGACTAATTTTCCATTTTTATTTTTCGGTGAAATTTTCTTATAGCCATAACCTCGCACGCTGCGATCGCCCCCTGCAAAGAAACGTAATGCAGGTGGAATTTTTCGAATATCGGGCGTATTTAAATAACCAATTTCTGCACGGGTAATAAAACGGTGATTTTCTGCATAAGTACGAATCCATGCGGTGGAAGCTTGAACTTTAAAGAAATTGGCTTCTGACATCCAAAGCTTATTCCCTAAATCGACTGTAATTTTTTGGGTATCTCCCCATGTTGGGAATTGTCCACCTTTTAAACGAGTCCGGCTAAAGCCTCCGGTAGGATAAACAAGGAGCGTTTTATCGGTGAAATCAGCTTGCGTGAAGCTGTCGTAACGGACACGAAGACCCGCAAAATATTGCCACCCCTCTTTATTATTCCAATAACGTAATGCAGCAAAAGTGAGTGATTTGGTATCCGTATCGTTTTTATTTTCTTTTTCATAACCGGTTGAAAATTCATAATAATAATTTAATGGGTTTTTCAACAATGGCATTTTATAGGTGGCTTCAAAGTTTTGCTTTGGTGCAGAGATGTAAAGATTTGTACGGAAACTATGACCTCGGCTATTAATCCAAGGTTTTGTCCAACCAATTTGGACATGAGGGCCCGTATCGGTTGCAAAACCGACCCCAAGCTCCATTGAGTTTTTCTTACGTGGATAAAGTAACAGTTCGATATCCACTAATTTTTCTTCTTCGCGGACATGAGGCTGTAAAAGCACTGAGCTAAACCAGTTGGTAGAAGAAAAATCGTTAGTTAATTCAGATAAATCGCGGACTAAATAAGGATCGCCAGATTTAATGTTGAGCATATTTTGCAAATAGTCTTCGCGAATTTGGGAATGGTTAAATGTGATGTTGCCGTAATGATACCGCACGCCGCTATCAAATAGCATACGCCACCATGCTTCATGGGTTTCAGGGCTGATTTCTAAGCGAGAAATTTGGAATTTTCCGTCAAGATAACCGCGAGCAAGGGCAAGGTTTGAAATACTGGTTTTATAATCATCGTATTTTTGATGCTCAACTAACTCGCCTTTTTTGGGTAAGTTTTTACGGAGTGCTGTGAAGTTTTCGTCTTCTGCTGCTTCGCCTGTAATTTCAACTTCTGTTCCCGCAATTTTACTTGGTTCACCAGGTTTTACATTGGCGATAAGTAAGTCTCGTTGACCTTTGCGTTTTTTCAATTCAAAGGTCACGGAAGAACCATAATAACCGAAGACTCGAAGACCTTTATCGACGGCATCTGAAACGAGTTGTTTATACCGATCTGAGCCGTCCATTTCACCTTTATCAATGAGTTTGACGTTCAGATCGGTGTTGCGAATGGCACGTTCACCTTTGATACCGCGGATCTCAAGATCTACAGTTTGTTCTGCAAGGGCTGAAAAACTCATCCAGCCAAGCAAAAGAGCGGTTATTTTTAACGAAATTTTTTTCATTTTATTACAAGCTAAACTTTAAGAAGATCCACATCAAACCGCCTTAGTTTACCCATAAAATAAGGGGATTACCAATGCAATTATGGATGGGATTTGAAATTGTTATATACATTTGAGCGTTAATACGACAATGCGATCAAAGGAAGAGTTTCCTTTGCTTTGAAAAAAATAGCAATTTTTCTCTTTATTCAGACATTTAACCAAAATGTAACTGGGCCATCATTGGTGAGGCTTACTTGCATATCTGCCGCAAATTGTCCGTTGGCAACAGTGACTTTTTCTGCACATTTTTGCGAAAAATAGCCATACAATTCATTAGCTAATGCTGGAGCGGCACCTTTTGAGAAACTTGGTCGTAAGCCTTTTTGTGTGTCTGCAGCTAAAGTAAATTGGGATACCACAAGCACTTCACCACCGATTTGCTGTACGTTTAAATTCATTTTGTCATTTTCATTGCTGAAAATACGGTAATTTAAGACTTTCTCAGCGAGTTTATCCGCTTTGGCTTGGTCATCTTCTTTTTCTACGCCTAATAAAACCAATAATCCTTTGCCGATTTGCCCCACAATTTGACCTTCAACTTCTACTTTTGCTTGTGTCACACGTTGAATTAACGCAATCATTTTACTTCCTCTAAATTCGTTTGATTCATTGACCATACTTCTGCAAGCACTGCGGCTAATTGTGCGCCGAATAACACTACTGTCCAGCTGATTTGAATCCACAATAGCATGATTGGCAGCGTCGCCATGGCACCATAAATTAATTGATAAGATGGGAAGGTGGCGATGTACCAAGTAAAGGCTTGTTTTCCTAAGGTAAAGAAAATTGCCGCAATTAATGCGCCTGCTGC
>CAKQTN010000040.1:0-10592 GCA_934276625.1 uncultured Haemophilus sp. | reverse complement strand
CAAGAATAAGGCTTAAAGCCACTTTAGCGTTTAAATTCATGTTAATTTCCTAGGTTTTAAAGTTAAAAATATTAAGTATTTTCAGTAGAAAGCATCCAGCCTTGCGAGCGAAGGATTTTATAACGTTCACGCGCTTGAGCTTTTTGCGTTTCTTCTACCGGTACAAAATCAATTAATTGTGTAAAGCTGTGGCTAAAATCCGGCACTTCCATCTGCAAATTGATCAGCAAGTCACGACGTTGGGCATTGCGTTTGCCTTTCCAACTAATCTCAATTGGCGGTGCATATTGTGTTGCTTCGCCTGAAAGATTATGAGGGACAAACTCATTCGGCTCCCGTTGCCATAATGCTTCATCAATTAAAAATGCTTGCTCTTCTGTTTCGCAAGCGATTAACACTCGCTTGCCTAAACGCCACGCTTGAGCGGCAAGATCACAGGCAAGTTGCTCAACTGTTATCTTCTTTTCTGGGTTTAAGAGATAAAATTGTGCGTTTTTTGCCATGATTGCGACTTCTCCATTTATCGTTTTATAAACTGGCGGATTTTATCAAAAAAGCACTAAAAAATAAATCATCAACAAGGTGATTAACGCAAATAGAAAAAACACGAAAATTTTTTACCGCACTTTTATGATCTATATCACAAAAGTGACTTTTTACCTTTATGTTACATTCCATTCATAACTCGTAGGTGTTAGAATTTTCAAGATTTGTTTTTATTTTTGATGATAGGAGTATCACATGGCATTTCGTATTGAAAAAGACACTATGGGCGAAGTTCAAGTTCCTGCAGATAAATACTGGGCAGCACAAACCGAACGTTCTCGCAACAACTTCAAAATTGGTCCGGCAGCTTCTATGCCGCACGAAATTATTGAAGCGTTCGGTTATTTGAAAAAAGCCGCTGCTTTCGCAAACTGTGATTTAGGTGTATTACCTGCAGAGAAACGTGATTTAATCGCAACCGCCTGTGATGAAATCCTTGCAGGGAAATTAGACGACCAATTCCCATTGGTCATTTGGCAAACCGGTTCAGGTACACAATCAAACATGAACGTGAATGAAGTGGTGGCAAACCGTGCTCACGTTTTACATGGTGGTAAATTAGGCGAAAAATCTTTCGTTCACCCAAATGATGATGTGAACAAATCACAATCTTCAAACGATACTTTCCCAACTGCAATGCACATTGCTGCATACAAAAAAGTGGTTGAGCACACCATTCCTTGTGTAGAACGTTTACAAAAAACTTTTGCTAAAAAATCTGCAGAATTTAAAGATGTGGTAAAAATTGGCCGTACTCACTTAATGGACGCAACCCCATTAACATTAGGTCAAGAGTTCTCTGCTTATGCGGCACAATTAGATTTCGGTTTACGCGCACTAAGAAACACCCTTCCACACTTAAGTCAATTAGCACTTGGTGGTACTGCTGTAGGTACTGGTTTAAACACACCAAAAGGCTATGATGTGAAAGTAGCAGATTACATTGCAAAATTCACTGGCTTACCATTCGTGACTGCAGAAAACAAATTTGAAGCGTTAGCTGCACACGATGCGATTGTGGAAACTCACGGTGCAATTAAACAATTAGCGATGAGCTTATTCAAAATTGCAAACGACATTCGTTTATTAGCATCAGGTCCTCGTTCTGGTATCGGTGAAATCTTAATTCCTGAAAATGAACCAGGTTCTTCAATCATGCCGGGTAAAGTGAACCCAACTCAATGTGAAGCATTAACCATGGTATGTGCACAAGTATTCGGTAACGATACCACTATCTCTTTCGTTGGCTCACAAGGTCACTTCCAATTAAACGTATTTAACCCTGTCATGGTGGCAAATTTCTTACAATCTGCACAATTATTGGGTGATGCTTGCGTATCATTTGATGAACACTGCGCAACCGGTATTCAACCAAACTACCCTCGCATTAAACAACAATTGGAAAATTCATTGATGTTAGTAACCGCACTTAATACACACATTGGTTACGAAAATGCAGCGAAAATTGCGAAAACTGCACACAAAAACGGTACAACCTTACGTGAAGAAGCGATTAACTTAGGCTTAGTTTCAGCCGAAGATTTCGATAAATGGGTTCGTCCAGAAGATATGGTGGGTAGCTTAAAATAAACTCCCCCAATAATTTGATGTCAAAGGCAGGTATTCCTGCCTTTTTATTTGTGTTTTTTTAGAGGGCTTTTTTGTTATAATCACGGCAATATTTTTGATATGAAAAAAACTATGAAACTGAAATTTATTATTGCTGCCATTTCAGCCTTATTTTCCACCGCACTTTTTGCCCAATGGCAACCGGTCGGCAATGCTGAATACACATGGGGGCCATTCCATGTTTATACTGTCGGCTTATATTCTGAAACGGGTTCCTATGAAAAAAATGAACGTCCGTTAATGTTTTCGATTAAATATGAAAAACCAGTAGAAGGAAAAAACTTCGCCATTGCTTTAACCAAAGAAATGGAATCACAAAATTTAAGTAAAGATGACACCACGGCATGGCTCAAAAAAATGCAGGAAATCTTCCCTGATTTTTCACCAAACGACATCTTAAATTTTGTTGCCTTAGCGGATAAAGGCTATTTTGTTTTGAATGATACCGTGTTAGATCACGAATTCGATCAAAAATTTACACAAGCGTTTATTGATGTATGGCTTTCAGATAAAAGTAGTTTTATCAAATTACAACCGCAATTATTAGGTAAAGAAAAACCGGCTCACGATAGCAAAGAATTTCAACATCAACCCGCAAGCGAGCCTTTTGATGAAGAAAATACGATGCCGGAATTACCACCAAGTTACGATTTTAAACAAGACGCAAAAGGATAAACAACAAGGGCGAACATATAGTTCGCCCTTTTCTTTTATTGTTTCACTTGCTGTTCTAAAAACAAGATCATCTGTAATGCAATATCAATGCCACTGGTTTTCTCGATCATTTCTAACCCCGGGCTAGCATTTACTTCAAGCACCAATAACCCTTCTTTTGAACGAATCAAATCAACACCGGCTACCGCAAGCCCTAAGGCTTTAGTTGCACGAATGGCGATGGATTTTTCCTCTTCAGTGAGTTTAACTTTTTCTGCAGTGCCACCACGATGAAAATTTGCACGAAACTCGCCATCTTGTCCAATACGCTGCATTGTGGCGACGACTTTATCACCGATCACAAAACAGCGAATATCTGTTCCTTTTGCTTCTTCGACAAAATCTTGTAACAAGACGGGGACATTCGCATCTTTTAATGTTTCTAAAATACTGACCGCACTTTGTGGACGTTCGGCTAAGATCACGCCAATACCTTGTGAGCCTTTTAAGGTTTTAATAATCATTGGAGCGGTTGTTTGCTTAATGGCTTGTTTCGGCTCAACTTCACAACCCGATAAGACAGAATTTGGTACTGCAATGCCTTGTTCCAATAACATCTGCAAACTTCGCCATTTATCGCGAGCAGCTAAAAATGCCTGTTCTTTATTAAGGCAATAGACACCCTTTCCTTGGAAATGACGCAATACCGCACAGCCCATTTGGGTGCTTGTCGTCCCAAAGCGTGGCAGCACAGCATCATAATCAGGCAATAAATAAGGCTCACTTTCTGCATTTTGTTGATAATACAAAGAAAAGTGCGGTTGATTTTTGTCGAGTTTTAAAATGCAACGATTAGGATCCAAAATATCCATTTGATGCCCGCAACTTTCTGCTGCTTCTTTTAAACGCTGGCAGCTATAAAGGCGAGGCTCACGGCAAAGCATCAATAATTTCATTCAGTTATATCCTTAGGAAAAGAGGAGTTGATATATTACACCAATCACAATAATCCTGAAAAATGATTTCTGCTTTTGTGGAAATAGAGTAAAATCATTAGGAATTTTATTTAAATAAAAGGAAAATTTTATGTTCGTAGTTATTTTTGGTCGTCCAGGCTGCCCTTATTGTGTACGTGCAAAAAACCTTGCTGAAAAATTAAAAGGTGAAGTGGCGGATTTCGATTATCGCTATGTAGATATTATCGCTGAAGGCATTTCTAAAGCAGATTTATCAAAATCTGTCGGTAAAGAAGTGGAAACTGTGCCACAAATCTTTATCGATGAAAAACCAATCGGCGGTTGCACTGATTTCGAAGCATTAATGAAAGAACAATTTAACGTTGTGGCTTAATTTTTGCTAAAAACATAAAAGTGCGGTTAATTTCAACCGCACTTTTTTATTTCATCTTATTTAATTTGCAACGAGATTGCCCAATCCCATTCTGTTTCATTCAAACGATATTGCGCTTTTAAGGTGGGCCCACAAGAATTGGAGCCTACTCCACTCATTTTATAATCCACACACAAGATTGTACTGCCACTTTTTTCCAAATCATATTGGTGTTTTTTACTACCCAACTCTTCTTGAGAGTAAGGGGAAACATTCATACTAAAAGGCGCATGACTTTGCACGGTAAAGCAATCGGACGAATTCGCCACCTTCAGTTCACGACAACCATAATGGCTACCATTTTCTTGTGGTTTTAAGTAAGGCACATGATTACTTTCTGGCGTAGTCTTATAACGCCCCAAAGCCGTGGCGTGATGTTTATCCAGATAACTTTCCGTTGGGCCATAGCCTACATACTCAACTTGGTTAAATCCTTGATTAAGGAAAAAACGTAAGCCAAAGCGTGGTAAGAATGGCAAGTGCGGTTGTTTTTCAGCATGAATATTGATGTGAAGTACCCCATTTTGTTCAATACGATACACGACATTCAATGTCAAAATTCGTGCTTTTGATACGGCAACCAAACCCAATTTAAAGACAAGTTCAACCGCACTTTCCTGCTTGATTAAACGGTAATCATAAACACGACTCGTCGCACGATCGTAACCCGCAGCAAGCCAATGTGCTTTCATTAAACTATCGTTATCCAAAAGCGCTCGCCAAATATTGAAATCGGTAGGTTGATTCAACCAAGGCTCGCCAGCTTTACGAATTTGTTGAATAGTGCCTTTATATTGATCAAACTGGTATTCAATATCTGAAACTTTAACTGAAATTAAATTAGCATGCTCTGAAACAGAAATCGGGTGATGATTTGGCTTGAATTCATTTGTGGATAATTGTGATTGCGCCGATAAAATAATCTGTTCAAATCCCAAACAATGCCCTTGGGGAATTAAACCTGTTTCTGTTTTTTGATGATAGGTCAAGGTCAAAATTTGTAATGAACCGTTACTTGCTGGCAATGGTAAAGGTAAAAGTGCGGTTGATTTTGGCGCAATGTTTAAATCATCTATTTGGCCTTCTTTTACAACTGAAAAGTCCTCTGTTATTTGATAATGAATCGAAATAGCCTCTGCCGCATCCGTAAAATCCAAATAATTTTTGAGTTCAATGTGACCATTTTTTAATGTGGCACGAAGTGGACGATACACATTTTTGTATTCCAACAAATTGCTTTGAATTTGACGGTCTGCCGTCACTAATCCATCGGCACAAAAATTACCGTCATTCGGCGTGTCATTAAAATCCCCGCCATAGCCCATCTTGCTTGATTTTGGCAAATAAGGGGAATGATTACACCACTCCCACACAAAGCCACCACAAGCGCCAGCATGTCGTTCCATAGCTTGGAAATAATCTTCGGTGTCTCCGCAAGAATTCCCCATCGCATGCAGATATTCACAGAAAAGATAGGGCTTTTGATTTTTGGCATCTGCAAAATAAGCATCCAATTCTTCCGTACTGGTGTACATTTCGCTATGAAAATCTAAATTGGATGTGTCATTTTGATGGGCTGAATGTTGAAATATCGCATTTTCATAATGCACTAAGCGACTTGGATCGCGCTGTTTTACCCAAGCGGCCGCTTGCTCAAAATTCTCACCATAACCACTCTCATTTCCTAATGACCAAATCACAACAGAAGGCCGATTTTTATCTCGCTCAACATTGGCATAAGTGCGGTCTAAAATGGCTTGATTAAATTCAGGGCTTCGAGCCATATAGCAATAATTGTCGATTGTTTTTTGACGAATTGCTTCATGATCAATCTCTGTTTTTACCCCTAACAAAATACTTGTTTCTGGCGACTCTACATAGACTGCATTCGTACCGTGTGATTCAATATCACTTTCCGCAATCACATAAAAACCATATTCATCACACAATTCAGTAAACCAAGGGGCATTTGGATAATGCGCTGTACGAATAGCATTAAAATTATGCTGCTTCATTAAGCGTAAATCTTGCAACGCTTGTTCTCGACTAATGACATAACCGGTTTTCGGATCGCTATCGTGACGATTAATGCCTTTAAACTTAATCACTTGCCCATTAAATAGCATGATGCCATTTTTGACTTCAATATGACGCAAGCCGACCTTTTGGCAAATCACTTCTGAGCCATATTGCAAAATCAGCGTGTATAAACGAGGGTTCTCCGCATGCCATAATTGTGCATTTTCAATTTCAGCATGAAATACGTGTCCTTTTTGTTCTGTTATCAATTTGCCTTGAGGATCAAATAATTGCCAAGAAATGGGTTGTTCACGTTCTGTAAACTGACAGGCTACATGTAATTGAGCCTTGGTAAGATCTTGATTCAATTGCGTTTGAATGAAGAAATCTTGTAAGTAATTTCTTTCTCGCGCTAACAGATAAACATCTCGAAAAATACCAGACATTCGGAATTTGTCTTGGTCTTCCAAGTAACTGCCATCACACCATTTCAGCACTAAAACATGTAAATGATTTTCACCGTGTTGCAAAAAGTCAGTGATATCAAATTCGCTAGTGCAATGACTAATTTGGCTATAGCCCAAAAATTGGTGATTCACATAGACAAATAAGCAACTATCTACCCCTTCAAAATTTAAGAGATACCGTTTTTCAGCATTGATTTCGACATTAAAAACGCGATGATATAAACCACAAGGATTTTCAATGGGCACATAAGGCGGATCAAAAGGGAAAGGATAATTTACGTTGGTATATTGATGATTATCGTAACCATGATTTTGCCAATTGGAAGGAACGGGGATTTTATCTGTAAATGAAATAGGAAGGAAATCTTGAGGCAAGTGAATATAGCTTTCAAAATAAGCAAAATCCCATTCCCCATTTAGTAAGGTAAAGTAAGGGGAAAATTCTCGTGTCTTTTTGACCGCACTTTCTGCTGAAGAAAAAGGAATAAAATAAGCATGATGTGGTGTGGTATTCACATGTAAGGTTTGCGGATCTTCAAAATAGCGAGGCAACAACATAAAAACTCCCAATGCAATTTAGACACATAAAAAAGGGCGCCTGAATGACGCCCACTATACCTAAAATCGTCGATTAATCTAGCGATAAGTTCACAAATCGTGATACTTATCACATTAATTTTTATGGCAATTTTGCCAAGAAGGCATAACCGCCTTTTTCACTCATTATTTCAACATTAGAATCCGCTGTAATGAATGCTGACTCACCTTGTTTCAAGGTAAGTGCGGTTGATTTTTCTTGTATTTTCAGCTCGCCTTGCATCACCAACAAAATACCCGCACTTTGAAGATTCAATTCAGTATGTTGTTGTGGTTCAACACGAATTTGAGCTAAAGCAAAATCGTTTACTGGCGTTTTATAAGTAAATTCTGACTGATTTTGAGGTGCTGCTGAGATAATTTGAGGTGTTACTTCACGACAATCCACAATTTTTAATAATTCGACAATATCGACATATTTTGGTGTTAAGCCACCACGAATCACATTGTCAGAACATGCCATTAGCTCCACATTTTGTCCGCGAAGATAAGCATGAGGAACCCCTGCATCCTGGAAAATACCCTCTCCTTCTTTTAAATGCACGATATTAAAGAGATAAAAACACACCAAGCCTGCATCTAATTTTTCAGGCGAAATTGTCATGGCTTCCATGGTATAAAGCACCCAATAATCAGGGTTATCCAGCGTCAACTCGCCATTTTTATAAGGCTGTTGGTTGGCTTCAATAATGGGTAATAGCCAATTTGCGAGCGTGGATTGATCCGCCAACATTACATCCGCATAAAATTCAGCAAAGCTTTGTGTGCCAAGTTTTTCAGCCAAAGGTTGCAAAGAGGGGCGCGCATTTAATGTGGCAAGTATTTGAGATTTTGTTTTAAAACCATGTAAAAGCCAAAAATCAGATAAAGCAATCATCATTTCTGGTTTATGATTTCTATCTTTATAAGTCCGCGTGCTGTCTGTTAATGCAACCCCTTTTACATTCTCAGCCTCAAAGCCCTTTTCAGCTTGGGCTTTAGTTGGATGCAATTGAATCGATAACGGCTTTTCAACATCTAAAATCTTTAACAAATAAGGCAGTTCATCACCAAATTGCTGACGACTTGTCTGCCCAAGTGCGGTCGGATTTTGAGATAAAAATTCAATAAGGGATTGTTTACCTGTTACATTCTCAATTTCAGAAGGTGCTGATGGATGCGCGCCTAACCACCACTCCGCACAAGGTTGATCTTTCGCTGAATTTAATCCAATCAATGATACAATATAGTTTTTTCCGCCCCAAGCATAATGCTGTACTTGGCCAGTTAATCGATAAATCATTTTTACCTTCTTTAAAAAGAATAAGTATAAAAAAATCCGCTCATTTAAAGCGGATCTTTTAGTCAGTAAATCTTATTTCGTTAAACTTAAAACAACAGATTCTCCAGCAATCACTTCACCCGATTTTTTCTCGATAGATGAAATTTCATCCATGTTAGAGATAACCACTGGTGTTAAAACTGATTTTGCTTTTGATTCTAATGTTGCTAAATCAAATTCGATTACTGTGTCGCCGCGTTTTACGCTTTGACCTTCGTGTGCGATGCGAGTGAATCCTTCACCTTTCAATTCAACGGTATCAATACCGAAGTGAACGAATAATTCAACACCCTCTTTTGATTCCATTGAAAAAGCGTGGTTGGTTTCAAAAATTTTACCAATTACACCATCAACAGGCGCAACGATTTTATTACCTGTTGGGCGAATTGCGATACCATCACCCACAATTTTTTCAGAGAAAACAACATCTGGTACATCTTCGATGTTCACAATCTCACCAGAAAGTGGCGCATAAATTTCAACTTCCACTGCTTTGTTTTCTTTTGAACCAAATAATTTGTCAAATAAGCCCATTTTAATCTCCTATCTATTAAAGATGGCTAGTATTTTAACGTAAAACTCTGTTTTTGTATCTAGTTTAACGACTTTTCTGCTAAAAAAGCTTGAATTAATTGCTCAATTTCAGCTGTTGTTGGTTTTTGTAATGCTTCATCTGCCAATGCTTTCGCCTCTTGGTAACTCACATGACGCACTAATTTCTTGATATGTGGTACAGAAATTGCACTCATACTAAATTCATCTAAGCCCATACCGAGTAACAATAAAGTTGCACGTTCATCACCAGCTAACTCACCACACATCCCCGTCCATTTACCTTCTGCATGCGATGCATCAATCACTTGTTTAATCAAACCAAGCACTGAAGGTGACATTGGGTTATACAAGTGAGAAATTAATTCATTACCACGGTCAACGGCTAAGGTATATTGCGTTAAATCGTTTGTACCAATACTGAAGAAATCCACTTCTTTCGCTAAGAATTTCGCATTCACTGCAGCAGATGGCGTTTCAACCATGACACCCACTTGGATGTTTTCATCAAATGCTTTACCTTCTGCACGTAATTCTGCTTTTAAGGTTTCAAGCACAGATTTTAATTCGCGAATTTCCTCTACCGAAATAATCATCGGGAACATCACGGCAAGTTTACCAAATGCAGACGCACGTAATACCGCTCTTAATTGTGCGTGTAAAATTTCACGACGATCAAGGGCAATACGTACCGCACGCCATCCTAAGAATGGATTCATTTCTTTTGGTAAATTTAAATATGGAAGCTCTTTATCACCGCCGATATCCATAGTACGTAATACCACTAAACGACCTTCCATTGCTTCAACCACTTCTTTATAAGCAATGAATTGCTCTTCTTCGCTCGGCAATTGATCGCGATCCATAAAGAGGAATTCTGTACGGTATAAACCTACCCCTTCAGCACCATTACGGTGAGCCCCTTCGCAATCACGAATCGTACCAATATTCGCTACTACATCGACTTTATGACCATCAAGGGTCACCGCAGGCAAATCCTTTAATTTCGCTAATTCTGCTTTTTCTTCAGCAAGTTTTGCTTCTAATGTTTTTAATTCATCGATTTCTGCTTGAGTCGGATTCACATAAACACGGTTGTTTACCGCATCTAAAATAAGATAATCACCTGTATTCACTCGTGCTGTGACATCATTTGTCCCTACAATGGCCGGCAATTCAAGTGAACGAGCCATAATAGAGGTGTGTGATGTTCTACCACCAATATCAGTGATAAAACCTAATACTTTTTCTAAGTTTAATTGAGCAGTTTCTGATGGGGTTAAATCGTAAGCCACAAGGATAGACTCTTCGGTAATATCACCAAGATCTACGATGTGCATACCTAAAATATTTTTGATTAAACGATTACCGATATCGCGAATATCACCTGCACGTTCTTTTAAGTATTCATCATCAAT
>CAKQTN010000039.1:0-10858 GCA_934276625.1 uncultured Haemophilus sp. | reverse complement strand
TTTGCTGTATTAGGTTTGTAATTTAAAAATACTAAATTGATAAGTAAGAGTGCGGTCAAAAATGACCGCACTTTTTTATTCTCGACAAATAACCAAAATATTTTCTTAATCTAGAAAAACAAAAAACCCGACATAACGTCGGGTTTTCTTTTATCAAAAACTTTGATAATTATTCTGCAACAACGATAACATCTAATGTTGCAAATACTTCGCCGTGAAGTTGGAAACGAACATCGTGATCACCAAGAGTACGGATTGGACCGTTTGGTAAACGAACTTCGCTTTTCGCAATTTCAACGCCTGCTGCAGTTACTGCTTCTGCTACATCACGAGTAGTGATTGCGCCGAATAAACGACCTTCATCACCTGCTTTAGATGCGATAGTTACAGAACCTAATGCAGTCACTTGTGCTGCGCGAGCTTGAGCTGCTGCAAGACTTGCTGCTGCCGCTGCTTCTAACTCTGCACGACGTGCTTCAAAGTGTTCAATGTTAGCTTTAGTTGCCATAACTGCTTTACCTTGTGGGATTAAGAAGTTACGAGCGAAACCAGATTTAACATTAACTTGATCACCTACGTTACCTAGGTGAACGATTTTATCTAAAAGAATTACTTGCATTTCCTAACTCCTTCTTAATTGTGATGAGAATCAGAGTAAGGTAATAACGCTAAATAACGAGCGCGTTTGATTGCGCGTGCTAATTGGCGTTGGTACTTCGCACGAGTACCGGTAATGCGGCTTGGTACAATTTTGCCGCTTTCAGAAATGTAGTTCTTTAATGTAGCGATATCTTTGTAATCGATTTCAACAACATTTTCCGCTGTGAAACGGCAGAACTTACGACGACGGAAATAACGTGCCATTTGGCTGTCTCCTAATCTATAAATTCGATTTGCTCGGCATGCAATACTAACTGCGTTAAACCATTTGAGGTTTTATGTGAAGTTATAAACCCCACCACAAGAAGTTTACTGCCGACCGTAATGCTTTGAGTTTTTTCTATTAACTGATTGCCACTGACTTGAACTGGCATCTTTAACCACGCTTGGCGTGATAAACCACTTTCGACTTGTTCGGAACGATGTTCCAGCCAAAACTGGCAATGCGCAATCCCGTTAGGACTTTTGCTTCGTTTAGGTAATTGACACACTGTGCCGATTAACGAGAAGCGATTATCAAGTTTTGAATTACTCTTCAGCATCCTCAAAATCGTTGTTTTCAACTTCAGCTAAAGGTTTACGTTCTTCTTTAGCCGCTTTCATTGGGGACGCTTCGGTTACGGCGTGCTTAGTATGGATAACAAGACTGCGTAATACAGCATCGTTATAACGGAAAGTCGTTTCTAGCTCGTCGATGACTTGTTGAGGCGCTTCTACATTCATAAGCACATAGTGTGCTTTGTGTAATTTGTTAATTGGGTACGCTAATTGACGACGACCCCAATCTTCTAGGCGATGAACTTGACCACCAGCTTCTTTAACAGAACCTGTGTAACGTTCGATCATACCTGGTACTTGCTCGCTTTGGTCCGGATGAACCATAAACACGATTTCGTAGTGACGCATTACTGCTCCTTACGGGTTAATCAGCCTTTGACGTAGATTAGCCACCAATCTGCAAAGGCAAGGAACGAAAAAATGAACGTGGCTAAGGGCGCTGATTATACAGATTTTTTTTCAGACTTCAAATAATTTGTATGCTTTTCAAACAAAAAAAGCCGATATCAACATATCGGCTTTTCTTTTCATTTCTAAATTAACGGCTACGGAAAATGATACGACCTTTGCTCAAGTCATAAGGTGTCATTTCTACAGTTACTTTATCGCCCGTTAAGATACGAATGTAGTTTTTACGCATTTTGCCAGAAATATGTGCAGTCACCACGTGACCATTTTCTAACTCAACGCGGAACATGGTATTTGGTAAGGTTTCCAAAATTGTGCCTTGCATTTCAATGCAATCTTCTTTTGCCATTTTATCCTCTAAAATAATGATTTTTTTGACCGCACTTTTTGCGGGTTATAAATGAAAAACGGGCGAATTATAGCCGTTTTTGGCGTTAGACGAAAGATTAAAATGGTATTTTGTTTAAATGCACATTATTTTTTTAATAATTCGATTATAATGTTCCACTAAAGTCGATTAGATAAAGAATTTAATTTAGCATACGAGGCCAAGATGTAGCCTTATGCGGTATTACCTTTCCCAAGGTGGCACCCTACCTACTAAAAAGCTAAAGCAAACTTTACTATAATGTTCGTTAATCTGCATGTAAAACAATAACTTCAACCCAAGGGTTATTTATGGCTATACCTAAAATAATTGTAATTAGTTTAAAACATTCAACAAGAAGAGAAAATATTGCTAAGCGCCTTTCTGGTTTGGGGTTAGACTTTAGTTTTTTTGATGCGACAGATGGGAAAAAACTTCCTGCTTCCGTATTAGAATCTGTCGATTATGATTTCTATCCGAAACACTATTTATCACCTAAGCCCTTAACGCTCGGCGAAATTGGCTGTGCAATAAGCCATATTAAAGTTTATGAGCACATGGTAGAAAACAATATTAAAAGTGCCATTATTCTTGAAGACGATGCGATCGTTTCACAGCACTTTAAGGAAATTGTTGAAGATACGCTCAATAAAATTAATAAAAATCATGAGTTGATCTTTTTTGATCACGGAAAAGTTAAATCCCATTTTTTTAAGAAACGGATTGTGGAAGGATATAGACTTGCACATTACAAGGCACCTTCAAAAAATTCAAGAAGATGCATTATCTATGCAACCGCTTATTTAATTACACTATCGGGTGCTAAAAAATTACTTAACTACGCTTATCCAATAAGACTGCCTGCTGATTATCTGACGGGATTAATCCAAAAAACTCGCGTTGATGCCTATGGCATTGAACCACCATGTGTATTTAGAGGATTAAACAGTGATTCAGAAATAGACAAAATTGAACATCGATATGAATAAGCTAAAAGCCCTAAGGTTAAAAATGGGGAAATGGATACTCGATAAATCATCAAGATCAGCTAATCCCCAAAGTTTAGAACATCCTAAGAGTTTCTTATTTTTGCGACAAGATGGGAAAATTGGCGATTATATCGTTAGCTCTTTTGTTTTTCGGGAAATAAAGAAATTTAACCCGTTGATAAAAATTGGTGTCATCTGCACGAAACAGAACGCTTATCTGTTTCAAAGAAACCATAACATTGATGAGATTTATCTTGTAAAGAAAAGAAACATTCTTGACTACATCAAGACGGCACTGTTTATTCGAAAAGAAAGATACGATGTTGTTATTGATCCAACTATTATTCTTAGAAACCGGGACTTGTTGCTATTGAGAATACTCAATGCCCGTAATTATATCGGTTATAGAAAAGCAGATTATAATATTTTTAATATAAATATTACTAAAGACGGCCATTTTTCAGAAATTTACAAAGAGGCTTTAGTTCAGTCAAACATCAGTCTAAGTGATGATAGCTATGACATTCCGCAAGATGACTCAACTAAAGAAGAAATCCTTCAGTTTATTACTGATAATAAGTTAAATAATTACATTACAATTAACTTCTATGGGAATGGGAAAAATAGAAAGTTTGATGACTCTCACATTGTAGATTATTTAACATATATTAGAGACTCTCATAAACATCAGCTAGTCTTACTTGCAACACCTGATGCTTATGAGCATTTAAGTAGAATCGCTAATCAATTTAATGATGTATTTGTTTATCCAAATCCTCACACAACGATCTATCATACAATTGAGTTGATTAGAAATTGTGCTCTGCTTATTTCGGTTGATACATCAACGATTCATATTGCTTCGGGGTTAAATAAACCTATGATTTGTTTTTACTCGCAAGACAAAGAAAATTTTACACATTGGCATCCAAATTCTAAGAATGCATGCCATATTCTTCATTACCATGATAATGTTAACGAGATCTCCCCGAAAGAAATAAAACCAGAGTGGCTAGATATTTAAAGATATAAACCACAAACTTTATCATTTACTAGACTATTTTATGAACTCAAAAAAACACTTGGGCCATACAGCCCGTAAACGCTTTGGACAAAACTTTTTACACGACACCTCTGTCATTCAAGGGATTGTGGCAGCGATTCACCCGCAACCGAATCAATTCTTAGTAGAAATTGGCCCTGGGCTTGGTGCATTAACGGAGCCTGTTGGTGAGCTTGTCGATCATCTTACCGTAGTAGAACTTGACCGAGACCTAGCAGAACGTTTACGTCATCATCCATTTTTACATCAGAAGCTTACCGTGATTGAAACGGATGCCATGCAATTTGATTTTGGTGAGCTTTATACACAAGAAAACCTAGCAGAAAAAGGCCAGAAATTACGTGTGTTTGGTAACTTGCCTTACAACATTTCTACTCCATTGATGTTCCACTTGTTTAAATATCATGATGTGATTCAAGACATGCACTTCATGCTGCAAAAAGAAGTAGTAAAACGATTATGTGCAGGGCCAAATAGCAAAGCTTACGGTCGTTTAACCATTATGACACAATACTTCTGCCAAGTGATGCCCGTACTTGAAGTACCACCTTCTGCATTTAAACCCGCACCCAAAGTGGATTCGGCTGTCGTGCGTTTAATTCCGCATAAAGAATTGCCGCACCCAGTAAAAGATTTATATTGGCTGAACCGCGTTTGCTCCCAAGCGTTCAATCAACGCCGTAAAACATTGCGTAATGCGCTTTCAACATTATTTTCAGCCGAAAATCTGACCGCACTTGGCATTGATTTAAATGCACGCGCAGAAAACTTAGCTATCGCAGATTATGCACTACTAGCGAACTGGCTAGCGGACAATCCACCCGAAAATGATGAAAATAATCTTTTTGAATTAACTGAGCTATAAATTACCCAGTACATATTAATAAATAACCTAAGGATTCATAATGAAAAAAATAAAAGTTGGTTTGATTATAGATGAGTTTTTTGGTGGTGCTGGAACTGCTTATGGTGGATATGGGTTTCTTGCTCGCCGGCTTATTGCTAAGTATATTCCTAATGATCTAATCCAGATTGATGTATTATTAGGCCGTAGCAATAAAAATCGTTATTTTGCAGAAAAAATAAAAGTTGATGATGTTAATGTTTATAAGCTCCCTAAAAGAAAACTATTTTCTAAATTGTGGCTTAAAAAGCAAAATTATGATGTTTATCTCTCGATTGAATTAACTTACGATTGGGTTCTAAAACATGAGTTAGATATAAATAAGAAACTTATTCTTTGGATTCAAGATCCAAGACCAGCTTATGAATGGGATGAAATTAATACAGTTAAACTCTTTCCTGAAACATCTTATTATAATCAAGATATTTATGACCTTGTTCATTCTATGTATAAACAAAATCGAGTGAAATTTATTTCACAAGGGTATTTTTTAAATAGAAAGGCAAAAGATCTTTATTCTCTAGATAATGATGTTAGTATCCAATATTTACCAAACCCAGTAGAAATAGATAATAAATTTGATTTTGATAAACATAATAAGAAGAATAATATCATTTTTCTTGGTCGTATTGAATCAGTAAAAAGAGGTTGGCTTTTCTGTGAAATTGCATCAAGGTTACCTGAATATCAATTTTATGTGTTAGGTCAAACCTTTCGTGAGTCTGATAAAAACACTGAAATTATAAATAAATATTTAAATATTAATAATTTACATTTTGTTGGGCATGTTGATGGTATAGAAAAAAATAATTTTATTCGAGATGCAAAAATCTTAGTGAATACATCAATTCATGAAGCGCTCCCAATTTCTTTTTTAGAAGCACTTTCTTATGGAACCGTCCTTGTCAGTAACAGAAACCCTGAGGATTTAACCTCTAAATTTGGCATCCATGTTGGTGATGTATTAGGGGACGGTTTTGACAAAGTTGAGCTTTATGTAGAAGCAATTCAAAAGCTCATGCAAAATGATTCAATAAGAGAGGAAAAGGCTAAAGCTGGAATTGCTTATGTCAAAAATATTCATAATATAGCTGACTTCACAACAAACCTTAGAAAAATAATAATTGATACAGTTAAGGAAGACTAATATGAATATCGCGTTTTCATCTGATAATAACTATGCTCCATATTTAGCTGTTAGCATATTAAGTGTATTAAAAAATAATTCTAAATCTAAAATTTGTTTCTATGTTTTGGATTTTGGTATTGATAATAACAATAAAGAAATTATAGAAAATATTGTTTGCAATTATGGGAAAAGTATCAAGTTCATAGGCGTAGATAAAGATGAGTTTGCTAACTTTCCCATTACAATAAATTATATTTCTTTAGCAACTTATGCCAGATTAAATATAACTCAATATATCCCTGATGTAGATAAGTTACTTTATATTGATGTTGATACGCTAACAAATGGCTCATTAGATGATTTATGGAATACAGATATCGAACTGTATTCACTTGCCGCATGTAAGGATTTCTTTATTGAAATTGAGCAAGCAGATTACAAGACTAAAATTGGCTTAGAAAATCATCATTATTTTAACGCCGGAGTGCTTCTTATCAATATGCGAAGATGGCGAGAATTGAATGTTCTAGAGATGAGTCTGACTTGGTTAAATAAATATAAGAATGTTATAAAGTATCAAGATCAAGATATCTTAAATGGTATTTTCAAAGACGATGTTAAGTTTATAAATACAAGATTTAACTTCACGCCATCTGAATCTGGCTATATAAAATATCGAAAAGAACGAGAAATTCAATTTCCTGCAGTTATTTACCATTATCCCGGGCCTGATAAGTTTTGGTCTAGCCGAAGTTCTCACTTAAAAGCTAATTTAGGGTATTCACTATTTAAGGAAATCTGCAATAGTTATCCAGCTTTTAAAGCTGATTTTGATGTTGTTGACTTTAGAACGAAAGTAAGAAGGCTCATTAGAGAAATAAAATATAAATTTGTCCATCACATCTTTTAATTTTCTAAAATAACAACCAGCCTCATTGTTGTTTTTCAAGGCTTAGAATGTCATTACGTTGATTTTACGTGTAAATCGCTTTTTATGAATAGGCTTAAGAGATTAAGTCTATACAACGTATTTCATCAGCTTATCTATATAAAACGAACAATTTCTTTACCTTGCATTTCTTTCAGACGTTGTTGTTCTTTATTTAGCGCTCGTATAATATTTTCTTTTATCCGAGTTAAACGCTGTTTTAATGTTTTCTTGGTGTGCACTGCTGTATTTTTTTTACGCTCTTGCTGCAAGTCACTTACCAGTAAGCTATTCTCCTGATTTAACTGCAATTCTTGCACACAGATAGCTGGATTTAGTTGGTATACTTGATAAAGACTGACATTAATCTGTTCATTAAACATGATCTCATCAATTGCTCTGATTTCCTCTACGGCAAGTTTTTCAAATAGATTGATGAGGTACTTCGCAGCCCCGTTCGAAATAATGTAACCGGCAGTACCAAAATGCTTTGATTTTAAAATATCAATGTTTCTTTCTTGGAAAGGTAAAATTTGTTGCTGATGTTCTAGCTGAACAGGCATTAAAAATGTTTCTAAACGCAAAACAAAAATCTCTTGAAAATTGAATCGCACTTTTAGCCATTCATCATTGGCAAGAAATTGTTCGGCATTCTCACCAAGCAGAATATCATCCTCAAAAATAGAAATATAATCTAAATTATCATCAACACACTTTTTCCATAACATAAAGTGACTCACCAAACAGCCCTTCTCTCCTGCCGTGAGCTTTGATGTAGCTTCAACATTTGGAAGATAACGCTGTAAATGAGCATCAAGTCGATCAGAAGGTGTGAATGCATCAAAAAATTCAAAGGGAATTTGTTTCTGACCGAATTGATCGATAATGTGATTTCGACGTTTATCCGCCGTTGAAATACTAATCACTACATTTTTATGTTCAATAGAATACATAGAAAAACATCATATCTGCCTTAAATTGCAGGCTATCTTACTATTTTAAGATCATGAAATGAATAGTATCTTCACAAAAAATCTATGCTAGAATTTATGGTAAATTCTTAGCATAAAGACTGCCAAAACCTAATAACCATAACTGGAGCATTGTAGAAAGAATGGCAACCTATTTCGTTGGTGATTTGCAAGGCTGTTATGATGAATTACAGCTTTTATTAGAGCGTGTGAACTTCAATCCAACACAAGATAAACTTTATCTTGTGGGGGATCTTGTGGCGCGTGGGGATAAATCACTTAAATGTCTTCGTTTCGTAAAATCACTTGGTAATGCCGCGCAAACCGTACTAGGAAATCACGATTTACACTTAATTGCGACCGCTCTGGGTATTAAAAAAGTGAAACCGCGTGATCGTGTCGATGCCATTTTTAATGCGCCCGATTTTGATGAGCTGATTCATTGGTTACGCCACCAACCATTACTTGTGCATAATGAAAAGTTAAACTTCCTGATGGCACATGCAGGCATTTCGCCAGATTGGGATTTGGAAACCGCAAAATCTTGTGCAGCTGAAGTTGAACAAATTTTACAAAATGGGGATTTTCATTATCTCATTGAAAATATGTATTCTGAACAGCCTGATCGCTGGTCGCCAGATTTACAGGGCTTAGCGCGTCATCGTTACATTATTAATGCTTTCACTCGAATGCGTTTTTGCTATTTGGATCATCGTTTTGATTTTGCCTGTAAATCCCCTTTAAAAGATGCACCAGCGGAGCTTACGCCTTGGTTTAATTTAGATAATCCACTTTATAAACAAATTCCCATTGTTTTTGGGCATTGGGCAAGTTTAGTGGATGAGCCAACTCCACAAGGTATTTATGCCTTGGACACTGGTTGTGTATGGAATAATCGAATGACTATGTTGCGTTGGGAAGACAAACAGTTCTTCACGCAAAGTGCGGTCAAAAATTACAGTGATTTTTAAGGAAACGCCATGCTCTCGCTCAACGCTGAATCTTGCGAACTGTTCAATATTCCTTTCTATCAATTCGCCCAAATGAAAAAATTCTGTCCGGAAGAGATTCCGGCGATTAAAGCTGATTACAAATTACATTGGGATAACTGGAAAGCGATTATTCAAGAAGTCGCAAAACAACTTAGCATGCCTTTTGCGAAACCGCATATTGAAAGTTGGACTAATGGCTGGCAGGTACGCGCGCATTTCTTCGCTTATTTTAAATACGAGTTCAACCAAAATTCTGCAGCAATCTTTTCTGTGCTATTAAATCGTCGCCGACTAAGAGTGTGTTTAGATTGGCATTGCTATCGTGCAGATCGCTCACAAATTAATGTGCAACAATATAATCAGTGGCTTGATCAATTTGATTTCAAACAATTTGCTGATTTCGATATTTGGCGAGAAGATGAAAGTGAATATGATGATTTTCGCCAAGTGAAAAGCATTTCTGAAAAAGATCTGCTCTTGCGTTCAGATGAAGATTTTTGGTGCATTGGAAAAAGCATTGAAAAAGCTGAACTTCATCAAATCGATCCCGTTTTATTTATCACCCAAACCATTCAACAATTGCAACCGCTTTACGATCGCTGCCATCAATAAAGTGCGGTCATTTCCATTAAATTTTTTCGTCTTTTTATTTGTTATGCTATCATTACATTAGTTTAACATTTTTAACAATTTTGCTTTTAGGAGTACTTTATGAAAAACGTCGTGATCGTTGGCGGTGGCGCTGGCGGCATAGAGTTAGCGACATTTTTAGGCGACAAATTAGGTTGCAAAAAACAGGCTAAAGTGACGCTGGTGGATCGCAATGCAACCCACTTGTGGAAGCCCTTATTACATGAAATTGCAACTGGTGTGATGGATGATGGCACGGATTCTCTGAGTTATCGTGCACACGGAAAAAACCACCATTTTAGCTTTGAACAAGGTTCGATCACGCGCATCAATCGTGAACAGAAATATGTTGAACTTGCCCCTGTTTATGGGCAAGAAGGCGATATGCTCGTGGTTGCGCGTCGTATTCCTTATGATTACTTAGTGATTGCGATCGGTAGTAAATCGAATGATTTCAATACAAAAGGCGTGGCTGATAACTGTATTTTCTTAGACAGCTCTGATCAAGCACTTCGCTTCCAACAAAGAATGTTAGAATTATTCCTTAAATTCTCTGAAAACCGTGCATTAGATGATATCGGTGAAGAAGAATTTAAACAGAAACTAGTCGATGAGAGTAAAGTCAATATTGCGATTGTTGGCGGTGGTGCAACTGGTGTGGAATTGACCGCTGAGCTTTATCATGCGACTGAAGACTTGTCTTCTTACGGTTACGGTAAAATTGATAATTCTTGCTTGCAAGTCACCTTAGTTGAAGCGGGTCCTCGCTTATTACCGGCTCTACCTGAAAATTTATCTGCAGCGGTATTAGATGAATTGCAAGAAATGGGGGCAAATGTGAAATTAAATACCATGATCACGGAAGCCCAACCAAATACACTTATCACCAAAGATGGCGAAGAAATCAAAGCTGACCTTATTGTTTGGGCAGCGGGTGTTCGTACCTCAACGGTGACACAGCAATTCGATGGATTAGAGCTTAACCGCATCAATCAATTAGTGGTAAAAGATACTCTTCAAACTACGGTAGATGACAGTATTTTCGCCATTGGTGACTGTGCGGCATTAATGCAAACAAACGGTAAATTAGTCCCGCCAAGAGCGCAAGCGGCACACCAAATGGCAAAAGCTTGTGCGAAAAACATCTTTGCACTTTTTGAGCAAAAACCATTAAAAGCATTCAAATACAACGATAAAGGAACCTTGGTTTCTCTTTCAAGCTTTACCGCATTGGGTAGCATTTCAAATAAATTTGGGAA
>CAKQTN010000038.1:0-11130 GCA_934276625.1 uncultured Haemophilus sp. | reverse complement strand
TCATGAGCTCGTTGCACAAGCTCCGTAGGCGTTAAAACACCATCTGAAGCCGTACTATGGCAATGTAAATCATATTTGATCATCGGCTTTCCTATAAATTAGTTTGAATAGTGTAATTATCTTCATTAACAATTACAGCTTGGCTATTTGTTAAAGGGAGTAAATTCAATTTGGGTTGATAGATCTGAACAGTTTTCTTTGAACTCTCTTCAAAAGGAAACTCACCATAATGTGGAACAATTGCAAAATCGACTAAATTTAAAGCTGAATAATTGGTTAAATCGATAGCTATATTTTTGTCATCCATAATTTGATTATACTCGATGTCGCTGGCGGTAATAATAGCACCGGCAGATTCACCAAGATAAAGCATACCTTCATCAATTCGTTTTTTTATATGTGGTAATAAATGCTTTCTTTTCAACTCTTGTAATAGATAAAACGTATTACCACCAGAAATGTAAAGGCTCGGCGTATAATTTAATTTCTCTTTAATGATCTCTTCTGTTTCTTGGGCGATATCCAAAACATCGACTTCAAAACCTAATTTATGAAAAATATCTTTTGCCTCATTAATGTATTCAACATAGCTTTCTACATTACCTGCAGTAGGAATAAATAGCACTTTATGCAATAAAAAATGCTGTTTTAAAAATCGTTTGAAAAGATTTTCTACGCCTGCAAAATAAGAGGCTAGAAATAATGTTTTCATATTATTTATCTCTTACTTAATCGCCTGAACCAAGTCTTTAACTAAGCTTGGACCGTGATAAATCAAACCCGAATAAACTTGTAACAATTCTGCTCCCGCTTCAATTTTCTCTTGCGCATTTTGTACACCATCAATACCACCACTACCAATAATCGGGATTTGCCCTTTTAGTTCTTGATGCAATCTTCGAATAATTTCTGTACTTTTCTGCTGTAACGGTTTTCCACTTAAGCCACCTTGTTGTTCAGCATTTTTTAAACCTGCGACGTTGTCACGTGAAATCGTCGTATTAGTCGCAATTACCCCGTCCATTTGATGATGAAGTAAGGTATCTGCAATTTGAACGAGCTCAGCCTCAGATAAATCAGGTGCAATTTTTACTGCAATCGGTACATATTTGTTATATTGCTCAGCTAATACTTTTTGACGCTGTTTTATACTTTGCAATAAATCGTCAAAGTAATCACCATACTGTAATTGGCGTAAATCCGGCGTGTTCGGTGACGAAATATTTACCGTAATATAATCCGCATAGTTATAGGCTTTATTTAAGCAAAATAAGTAATCATCTTTACCATTTTCAAGCGGTGTGACTTTATTTTTGCCAATATTAATCCCAATTACGCCATCAAATTTTGCTTTTTTAACATTCTCGACTACGTAATCAATGCCATAATTATTGAATCCGTTACGGTTAATAATCCCTTCCGCTTCAACTAAACGGAATTGACGAGGCTTAGCATTTCCCTCTTGCGCTAAAGGTGTAACCGTTCCTACTTCAATAAAACCAAATCCCATCGCACCAAATCCATCAATGGCTTCGGCATTTTTATCTGCGCCAGCTGCTAACCCAATAGGATTTTTAAAGGTAATGCCCATTACTTGCTTAGGTGTGCCTTGTGGACAAGCCAAAAGCTGCTTTAATAAAAATTGGCAAGGCGATTTACCCGCTAAGTGCAATGATTTAATCACTAAATCATGGGCGGTTTCAGGGTCAAGGGAAAAGATGGCTTTACGGATTAAAGAATACATACTCGTTTATCTCTCAGGATAGTTCACTGTAAATGGAAAGTGCGGTCAAAATTAACCGCACTTTTTGTTTTATTGCAAGGCTTTTTCAATCTTCTCAAATAAATCTTTTGAAAGATCTTCAACAGCACTTAATCGTTCTAAGGCACGTTTCATTAATGTTTGACGTTGTGCATCAAAACGTGAGAAACGAATTAATGGCTCAATTAAACGCGCAGCCACTTGTGGATTTGTTTCATTTAAACGAATTAAAACATCCGTTAAGAAACGATAGCCTGAACCACTAATATGATGGAAAGCTTTTAAGTTGTGATTTGCAAAGCTACCCACTAATGAACGTAAACGGTTTGGATTGTTGAAGTTAAAGCTTGGGTGATCCATTAATGCTTGTACAATTTCCAATACGTTTTCATCAGGGCGAGTTACTTGTAAAGCAAACCATTTATCCATAACTAAGCCATCATGTTGCCATTTTTGTTCGAAATCCGCTAACAAGGTATCACGACAAGGTAATGCGGCTTTGGTTGCCATATTTAATGCAACCAACGTATCTGTCATATTATTGGCATTATTGTAATGTTTTTGAACTACATTGTTGCCTAGATTGGTGTAAGCCAAATAACTTAAACAAAGATTACGCATTGCTCGTAAGGCAATATCTTCTTGTGTTACTCGATAATCTTCAAGACGAATATGGGTGTAAATACGCAATAAATCTTCTTTCAAGTATTCTGCAATTTGCACCAACATAAATTCTCTAGCAGCAGCAATACCATCTGGATCAATCGTTTTAAAGCTTTCTGCAAACTCAATGTCTTTTGGTAAGGTTAGAATTAATGTGGCTAATTCAATATCCTGTTCGTAATTTTCCAACACATGAGCAAGTGCGGTTAAAACATCAGGTGAAATCTCAAACGCCTCACCTTGTTGGAAATGCGCCACATTACGACGCAATTCTTGAGTAAACAGCATTTGTGCTGCATCCCAACGAGCAAATTGGTTATCCGCGAATTTAAGCAAACCTAATAACTGCTCTGTGGTGTAATCATAATCCAGTTTCACTGGTGCAGAGAAATCACATAATAATGCAGGAATTGGGCGACCATAAATGCCATGGAACTCAAAGACTTGGTCTTTTTCTGTTACATTTAATACATCACTTAACAATTCACCGTTATGCTGTAACATTTGTTTCGTGCCTTTGGCATCATAAAGCGCAATTTTCAATGGAATATGTAAGTTTACTTTTTCCATTTGGTCCGCTGTTGGTGGCGTAGATTGCGAAACAGTTAAACGATAAGTATGAGTTTGTTCGTCATAGGCATCACTAATCAATAATTCTGGCGTACCTGATTGGCTATACCAACGACGGAATTGTGCTAAATCAACATCATTCGCACGCTCCATTGCGGAAACAAAATCTTCACAGGTTGCGGCTTTACCGTCATTTTCTGCAATATAAAGTTGCATCCCTTTTTGGAAACCTTGTTCACCTAATAAGGTGTGCAACATACGAATCACTTCTGCTCCTTTTTCATATACGGTCACTGTATAGAAGTTATTCATTTCAATGACTTTTTCAGGGCGAATTGGATGTGACATTGGGCTTGCATCTTCGGCAAATTGCACCGTACGTAAGAATTTCACGTTATTAATGCGATTGACTGCACGAGAACCCGTATCAGATGAAAATTCTTGATCACGGAAAACTGTTAAACCTTCTTTCAAACTTAATTGGAACCAATCACGGCAAGTCACACGGTTTCCAGTCCAGTTATGGAAGTATTCGTGCGCAATCACACTTTCAATGGCAAGGTAATCATCATCGGTTGCCGTTTGTGGATTTGCCAACACAAATTTAGAGTTAAAAATATTCAACCCTTTATTTTCCATGGCACCCATATTGAAGAAGTCCACAGCAACAATCATGTAAATATCTAAGTCGTATTCTAAATTGAAACGCTCTTCATCCCATTTCATCGCTTTTTTCAGACTTTCCATTGCCCAAGAAGCACGATCAAGATTGCCGCGGTCAACATAAAGTTCTAAAGCCACTTCACGACCACTTTTTGTGGTAAAGGTATCTTGTAATAAATCAAAATCACCTGCTACTAAAGCGAATAAATAGCTTGGTTTCGGGAATGGGTCATTCCATTCAACCCAATGACGACCATCCTCTAATTCACCACTTGCAATGCGGTTACCGTTAGAAAGCAAGTAAGGATATTTAGATTTATCAGCGGTAATTTTGGTTGTATAGCGAGCTAATACATCAGGACGATCAAGCATATAGGTAATTTGACGGAAACCTTCTGCTTCGCATTGAGTACAAATGCCTTCACCTGATTGATAAAGCCCTTGTAAAGAGGTATTTTGTGCAGGCTCTAAATTCGTCACTATTTCAAGTTCAAAATTGGCCGCACTTTGATTGGTTAAATCTAACGTTAAACTTTCGTGGTCTTGATGATAATGTTTAAAATCTTCGCCATTAAATTTGATGGAAGCAAATTGGAAACCATGACCATCTAATCGTAGGTGTGTTGCTTCGTCGTTTAAACGTTGGAAGTTTGTTTTTGCAGTGACAACGGTATGGTTAGGATCTAATTGAAAATCAAGGAAAATATCCGTAACTGTAAAATCAGGTTGTTTGTAATCTTTTCTATATTTCGCTTTAGCTAACATAATCTGCTCTATTTCTAAGAAAAAAACTCCTATTAGGATAAAATTTTATGACAAAACTTGCAATGTAATTTTCAGTCTTTACCGTATAGCAAACGATTGCTTAAAAGCATGCAAATATGCTATTCTACGCATCGTTTTTTATCAGATAATTTTTTTTAAATATGTCAAATACCGCACAAATTGCTATTGTTATGGGCTCTAAAAGCGATTGGGCAACCATGCAAGAAGCAACTCAAATTTTAGATGAACTCAATGTGGCATATCATGTTGAAGTCGTTTCCGCACATCGAACCCCCGACAAACTGTTTGAATTTGCCGAAAATGCACAAAAGAATGGTTACAAAGTGATTATTGCTGGTGCGGGTGGCGCTGCACATTTACCAGGTATGATTGCAGCTAAAACGCTTGTGCCAGTACTTGGAGTACCTGTTAAAAGCTCTATGTTAAGCGGTGTTGATAGCCTCTATTCTATCGTGCAAATGCCGAAAGGCATTCCTGTTGGTACGTTAGCAATTGGCCCTGCTGGCGCAGCGAATGCAGGATTACTCGCCGCACAAATTCTTGCTGGTTGGGATGAGGCATTATTTGCTCGCCTACAAGCATTCCGCAAAAATCAAACTAATGTGGTATTGGATAATCCTGATCCACGTAAATAAAACACCTTTCATTTTGGCCGCACTTTTTAAAGTGCGGTTGTTTTTTTAGCTAGATTTGATGAGAAATTTTATGCAAAACTCTACCCTCTATCCTACCGTTTATGTACTTGGTAATGGCCAACTCGGCAGAATGCTACGTTATGCAGGTGCCCCATTAGATATTCATGTCCAGCCGCTTGAGTTTAATGCGCCCGTATTTGATTTACCCAAAGATGCCATCATCACCGCGGAAATTGAACGTTGGAAAAAAACACCGCTAACCGAATTATTAGGTCATCATAAAAATTTCGTTAATCAGAATGTTTTTGGCTTATTGGCTGATCGTTTTACCCAAAAATCTTTACTGGATGAACTCAATCTCTCTACCTCACCGTGGTGTTTGTTAAAAGATAAAACTCAATGGCCTGAAGTATTTAAAAACGTGGGTGAAAAAGTCGTGGTTAAACGTCGTACTGGTGGTTATGACGGTCGTGGTCAATGGATTATTACTGAAAATAATCAACGTGACATTACGGACGATTTATTCGGTGAAGTTATCGCAGAAAAATTCATTCCTTTTGATTATGAAGTGTCTATTGTAGGCGCTAGATTTAAAAATGGTGAAAAACGTTTCTATCCTGTGACGCATAACCTACAGCAAAATGGTATTTTACGTTACAGTGTGACAGATATTTCATTCCCTCAACAACAAAGCCAACAACTTCAGGCTGAATCTATGCTCGGGAAAATCATGGATAAACTTGAATATGTAGGCGTAATGGCGATGGAATGCTTTGTGGTGGGAGATAAATTATTAATTAATGAACTAGCCCCTCGTGTGCATAACAGTGGACATTGGACACAACTCGGCTGTGCTATTAGCCAATTTGAATTGCATCTACGAGCCTTGTTGGATTTACCTACACCGTCATTACAGCCCATTGCACCAAGTGTCATGGTCAACTTGATTGGTACAAAACATAATCCACAATGGTTGAACACGCCTTTCTCTCAGTTACATTGGTATGGTAAGGAAGTTCGTCCAGGTAGAAAATTAGGTCATATTAATATCACGCATCCCGATAAAACAATCATTATCCAACAGCTTGAAAAACTTCGTCACGAACTCCCTGAAGACTATCAATCCGGTTTAAATTGGGCGATTGAGAAATTAAAATAATCGAAAAAATAACCGCACTTTTTGATGAATATCTAAAAACATCAAAGTGCGGTTGATTTTTATTAGGTTCTTCTTGATAAAATCCATCGACTGAAGTATAAAATTACTCATCTCACAACACATACATAAGGAAAAGCTATGTTTGAACATATCAAAGCGGCTCCGGCCGATCCTATCTTAGGCTTAGGCGAAGCATTCAAATCTGAAACCCGTGAAAATAAAATCAATTTAGGTATTGGCGTTTATAAAGATGCACAAGGTACAACACCGATTATGCGTGCAGTAAAAGAAGCTGAAAAACGCTTATTTGATAACGAAAAAACGAAAAACTATCTGACTATCGATGGTATTGCCGATTATAACGAACGCACAAAAGAACTCCTTTTCGGTAAAGATTCAGAAGTCATTAAAGCGAATCGAGCAAGAACGGTACAAAGCTTAGGCGGTACAGGTGCATTACGTATTGCTGCGGAGTTCATCAAACGCCAAACCAAAGCACAAAATGTGTGGATTAGTACGCCAACATGGCCAAACCACAATGCCATTTTCAATGCAGTGGGCATGACGATTCGTGAATATCGTTATTATGATGCTAAACGCAAAGCCCTTGACTGGGAACATTTACTTGAAGATTTAAGCCAAGCAAGCGAAGGCGATGTCGTGCTTTTACACGGTTGCTGCCACAATCCAACCGGTATTGACCCAACTCCTGAACAATGGCAAGAATTAGCTGCACTTTCAGCAAAAAATGGCTGGCTACCACTCTTTGACTTTGCTTATCAAGGTTTAGCCAATGGCTTAGACCAAGATGCTTATGGTTTACGTGCTTTTGCGGCAAATCATAAAGAATTATTAGTGGCGAGCTCATTCTCTAAAAACTTTGGTTTATACAATGAGCGTGTCGGAGCCTTTACCCTTGTGGCTGAAAATGCAGAAATTGCTTCAACTGCATTAACACAGGTGAAATCAATTATTCGTACCCTCTACTCTAACCCTGCATCTCACGGTGGAGCGACCGTAGCAACGGTGTTAAATGATGCACAACTTCGTCAAGAGTGGGAAAATGAATTAACTGAAATGCGTGAACGCATCAAAAAAATGCGTCATTTATTCGTTCAGTTATTAAAAGAATATGGTGCAGAACAAGATTTCAGCTTCATTATGGAACAAAACGGTATGTTCTCTTTCAGCGGTTTATCACCTGAACAAGTTGATCGCTTAAAAGAAGAATTTGCGATTTACGCTGTTCGTTCTGGTCGTATCAATGTTGCCGGTATCACTGAAGACAATATTCGTTATTTATGTGAAAGCATTGTGAAAGTGCTTTAATCAATAAAAGCAAAAAGTGCGGTTAAATTTGACCGCACTTTTTTTCATCTCAATATAATAAAAAAGGCAGATTTTACTCTGCCTTTTTATCAAATAATTACCATTGGTAACCGATGCTTCCGCCCCAGTTCACATCACTACGGCTATTGATACTTGCACCAACTTTAATCGAAATTTTGTTGTTATCAGAATTTCGACCATAACCAACTGCTAATGCATTTTCGTTGCGATAACCACCAACACCAACAGAAACTAAGCTTTTACCCGCTTCATTTGGACGTTGTAAGAAAGAAATCGCTGTCGCACCTGCAATACCTGCACGTAAACGACGATCAACGTGATCAATTTTGTTGTCTAAACGATTGATGTTGTTATTAATGTTTTTCACTGCATTATCAACATAACGTTTATTTACTGCATCAGTTGGGTCTTTAGGATCGGCCACATTCACAATACGATTATTATGAACATCCAAGCCACCGTGTGCATGGACAGTACCGCCAACGTTAAGATCACCCGTTGTTGTCACATTTTTGAATGTCGGTGTGTCAGATACTGCAATACTTAACACTTTGCCTTTTTTGTGAGTTAATTTAATATTTTTACCCGCATCAAGTGTTAACTTATCCATTTTTGTTGCAGTAGATTGAACCGTTTCTTCTGTCACTTCATTTACAACAGTACCTTCAGATGCACTTGCAGTTACGTTAAATCCACGACCACCTGCATTTTTGATTTCATCTTTGGTTTTTTGTGAAAGATCCACTTTGTAATTGGTTACTGTGGTAACAGAAAGACCATCTTTTTTAGTTGTTTCTCCACCTACTGTTACAGTAATTGCATCAGAACCAGCTTCAACTGATGCTGAAGTATCTTTTGCATTAACGGTGTAAATCGTTTGATTATTCGCACCAGTTTCAGAAGAAACCTCTACATTTGTTCCAGCTTTTACTTCTGTTTTAGCTGCCGCTGCGGCTTTAGTAATATTGGTATTAAGCTCGTTCTTCGCTGCATATAATTGGCTACCATTCACAGCATCTTTACTATCTGCTGAAATTGTACCATTTGATACATTCGTGATTTTTTTATCACCTGCATTAATACCATCTTTATTGATCGTAACAGGTCCTACGGTGAGATTATTAGCTGTAACATTATTAACAGTAATATCATCTTTTAAATTCACTGTAATATTAGCAGCATTATCACCATCTTCAACAACTACTTCGGTATTCTTACCATTCACAAAATTTACTTTGCCATTGGTATTAATACGTGATGTGTCAGTTTTATTGTTTTGAATATTAAAGCCTGTATTGTAATAGGCTTGATATAACTGGCTACCATTTACTGCGTCGTTTGATTCAGCAGTAATTCGACCTGCACCTACGTTTTGGATCTGGCGAACAAGTTTTCCATCACCGACAGATACTGCGCCTTTTTGAGTTGAAGAAGTACCATTGTACTTAACTGTCACGCTGCTCTTATCACCAAAATAAGATAAAGCTTTTGCTGTCTGATTAAAATCATTGGCTGCACTGCTTGAATAAGAACCCAATGTCACAGAGTTTTCATGCGTACCTTTTGCTTGAGTACCAATCACAACAGCACTAACCGCAGAGACGTTACTAGATGTACCAAGAGCAATGGAATTAACCGCAGAAGAATTACTATCTTTACCAACCGCAACGGCATTTATTGATGAAGCATTAGCATTAGAGCCAGATGCCAATGCATCACTACCCGAAGCCCTTGCTTTAGCACCTATAGCTATTGAACTTCCACCAGTAGCTTCTGCGCCGTTACCTAATGCCGAAGCTTGAATAGCACTTGCTTTAGCACCATTACCTACAGCGGTCGAAACGACTGCACTTGCATTTGCTAAAGTACCTAAAGCTGTGGCACTTTGAGCGCCAGCATAAGAACGACGTCCTAATGCTGTTGATTCTCGTCCTTCGGTTACTGCTGCTGAACCCACTGCAATAGAATTATCTGCTCTAGCCGATGCGCCAACGCCTAATGCAGTTGCGCCCCATGCTGAAGCTGATGCACTATCTCCCAATGCTGATGCACTTTGTGCGAGAGCTTTCGCTGCTCTACCAATAGCAGTCGCAGTTGAGCCAGTTGCATTTGCATTTGCACCAAAGGCTGAAGCTGCTTCACCATCAGCATAAGATGCCGCCCCTACAGCAGTTTGGCTATTTCCACCCGCTTTCTCATTAGAGGTTTTTGCCATTAAACCGATAGCAATTGCGTTTCCGCCTTTACCACTATAGGCTCTATTACCAATCGTCACGCCATATTGAGAATTACCATCAGCTTTATCACCTAAAGTTACAGACCAACGTCCTGTATTTGTAGTATTACCACCAATTACTACGCTCTCAGTTGTTTCAGATTTAGCTTTATTACCTAAAACAACAGAATTCCCTGTTGTACCGGTTCCTGCAAGCGCTGTCGCACCAATACCACCAACAATATTTCCTTGATCATTTGATACCACATTGGTTTCAGCCATTGCGGTTGTGCTTACGCCAGCTAAAACTGCAGCACCAATGATTGCATTTAATGTTTTACGTTTATCTGTTTGAGCTGATTTACCCGCAGACTTGCTTAGTTCTGAAACAGCAATCCAGCATTGGTTTACTGTATTCCAAATAATTTTAAAAACATGATTCATAATAAACTTCCCTATAATCTAAAAATAACTAGTCAAGAAAAACAAAATCTTGATTCTGTATAAGTATAATACGAAACTCAGCAATTAACAGATAATTTACAAGATTTTACAAAAGCTGACAAAGAATAGTTTTTTATGGAGAAGTTAAATGTAATTTAAAGATAAATTAAAGATAAATTAATAATTTAAAGTATATGTATAATTATATACTTATTCTGCTAATAAAAGTAAAAATGGCCATAAAAATGACCATGTTTTTTATATTGAATTACCACTTATTTAACGCTTCTTTATCGCTTTCTCTTGCTTCAATCCAACGTTCACCTTGATGGGTTTGTTCTTTTTTCCAGAACGGCGCTTTGGATTTTAAAAAGTCCATAATAAATTCATTAGCATGGTAAGCATCACCTCGGTGAGCAGAACTGATACCGACTAAAACAATTTCATCGCCAGTATGCAAAAGTCCCACTCGATGTATCACAGACACTCGCTGAATATCCCAACGGGCTTTCGCTTGTTCTACAATTTCACGTAAGGCTTTTTCTGTCATCGCGGGATAATGTTCTAAGTATAAGCTGGATACCTCATCACCTAAATTAAGATCGCGTACTTTCCCCACAAAAATAACCGTTGCGCCAACTGAATGTTGCTCAGAAAGCCATTGGTAAACGGCATTTTGATCAAACGGTTGTTCTTGTACTGAAATTTGAATATCCGTCATTTAACCCCCTGTTACCGGTGGGAAAAATGCAATTTCATCCCCATTTTTGACCGCACTTTCTAATGGCATCAAGGTTTGATTAATGGCGACTAAAAGCTTCCCTTTTTCTAACGCTAACGCCCATCTATCACCTTTTTGAGCGAGATGTTCACGCACCGCTTC
>CAKQTN010000037.1:0-11156 GCA_934276625.1 uncultured Haemophilus sp. | reverse complement strand
CTCTTTTTGTTTTTCTATCGTAAGAAATATCGATACGCTTTACTTTCACTCACATCTTCATAAACATAGCCGAGTTCAGCTAAAGCTTTTTCAAATTCTGCGTTATCTTTTTCGCCTAATTGGAAAGCTGCAAGAATATTACCGTAATCAGCTCCATGAGCACGGTAATGGAATAATGAAATATTCCAACGTTTACCCAAAATTTCTAAGAATTTAAGTAAAGCGCCTTTTTGTTCTGGAAATTCAAAGCTATAAAGTCGTTCATGATGATTAGAAACTCGTCCACCCATTAAATAACGCACGTGAGTTTTCGCAATATCATCATCAGACATATCTTCTACATCAAAGCCGTTTTTCGTTAAATCAGCAATAATTTCCGATTTTTCAGCTTCATTAGCCGTGCGCACACCAACGAAAATACAGGCTTTTTGATTATCTGCATAACGATAACTGAATTCTGTTACTGCACGATTACCGATGACATGGGCAAATTTTAAGAAACTGCCTGGTTGTTCAGGCATGGTTACAGCCAGTAAAGCTTCACGGTTTTCACCAATTTCGCAACGCTCTGAAACATAACGTAATGTATGGAAGTTCAGGTTGGCACCAGATAAAATCGCTGCCATATTTTTGCCTTCTAGATTGTTTTGTTTCACGTATTTTTTTAAACCAGCTAGACCTAGTGCACCAGATGGTTCAGCAATTGCCCGCACATTTTCGAATAAATCTTTCATTGCCGCACAAACTTCATCGCTATCTACTAGCACCATACCGTCTAAATATTTTTGACACAAACGGAATGTTTCGTCACCAATACGTTTTACTGCTACGCCATCGGCAAATAGCCCAACATGTGCTAGATCTGTAGGTTCACCTTTTTCTAAGGCGGCATTCAAACAGGCTGAATCTTTGGACTCGACACCAATGACTTTGATTTCCGGCATAAATTGCTTGAGCAAAATGGCTACGCCAGCGGCGAGACCACCGCCTCCGACTTGCACAAAGACATAATCCAAATCAGCCACCTGTTGTAGCATTTCCATCGCCAATGTGCCTTGACCTGCGATAACCAATGGATGATCAAATGGCGGGATAAATGTCATATGTTTAGATTTTGAAAGCTCAATGGCTTTGGCTTTGGCTTCATCAAAATTGGCTCCGTGTAACAGCACTTCGCCACCAAAACCACGAACGGCATCCACTTTAATGCTCGGTGTATTTTGTGGCATAACAATTAACGCTTTTAAGCCAAGCTGTTTAGCAGATAAAGCAACACCCTGTGCATGGTTACCTGCAGAAGCCGCAATGACACCTGCTTGTTTTTGTTCATCAGAAAGGCTGGAAATCATTGCATAAGCACCACGAAGCTTAAAGCTATTTACTGGCTGGCGGTCTTCACGCTTAATCCAAATATTATTATGTAGGCGATCAGACAATTTGCCCATTTTTTGTAGTGGAGTTACGGTAGCGGCTTCATATACTCTGGAGCCAAGTTTGACAATCGCGTTAATGTAATCCGATTGAGAGGGTTGAGGATTGGTGAGTAGGTTTTTCATGGTATTTGTTGTTTATGATGAAGTGCGGGTAATTTTTTCTTTGTTTTATTTCTCCCTCTCATAAAAGAGAGGGAGAATCAGACACTATTTTAAAAGTGTTTTATCACGAACGGCACCTTTATCCGCAGAAGTAGCGAAGTGACCAAATACTTTTAATGCAAAAGACACTTCACGTTCACGGTTAGCTGGTTGCCAGCCTTTGGTATCTTGCTCGGTACGGCGTTTTGCTAATTCTTCATCGCTGATTTTTAGATTAATCGCGCGATTTGGAATATCGATTTCGATAATATCATCATCATGTACTAAGCCGATCGCACCGCCAGAAGCGGCTTCAGGAGAAGCGTGACCAATAGATAAACCAGATGTACCGCCAGAGAAACGACCATCTGTTAATAAAGCACATTTTTTACCTAAGCCCATAGATTTTAAATAGCTGGTTGGGTATAACATTTCTTGCATACCTGGGCCACCTTTTGGACCTTCGTAGCGAATGACTACCACATGGCCTTCTTTCACTTTGCCACCTAAAATACCGGCTACCGCATCTTCTTGGCTTTCAAATACGATTGCTCGACCGGTAAATTTCCAAATAGACTCATCCACACCCGCCGTTTTTACGATACAACCGTCTTTAGCTATGTTACCGAATAATACGGCTAAGCCGCCTTCTTGAGAAATCGCATTTTCTTTATTACGAATACAGCCGCCTACACGGTCATCATCTACGCTATCCCAGCGACAATCTTGTGAGAAGGCTTGCGTGGTGCGAATGCCTGCCGGACCTGCACGGAAGAATTTGTGTAATTCTTCGTCTTTATTGCGGATGATATCGTATTGGTTTAATTGCTCTTCTAAAGTCATACCTAATACGGTTTTGGTGTTACGGTGGATTAAACCTGCACGATCTAGTTCGCCCAATAAACCCATAATCCCACCTGCACGATGTACATCTTCCATGTGGTATTTATTGGTATTTGGCGCGATTTTGCTTAAGCAAGGCACAACGCGTGATAAGCGGTCAATATCTGCCATTTTGAAATCTACACCCGCTTCTTGAGCAGCTGCTAATAAGTGTAAAACGGTATTACTTGAACCACCCATCGCAATATCTAAACTCATTGCATTTTCAAAGGCTTCAAAGGTGCCAATTGAACGAGGCAATACGCTTTCATCATCTTGTTCATAATAGCGTTTGCAAAGTTCAACAATTTGACGACCAGCTTTTAAGAATAATTCTTTGCGGTCAGCGTGGGTTGCCAACATAGAACCATTGCCCGGTAAAGATAAACCTAGCGCTTCAGTTAAGCAGTTCATGGAGTTTGCGGTGAACATGCCTGAGCAAGAACCACAGGTTGGGCAAGCGCTGCGTTCAATGGCATCAACATCTTTATCGCTGACATTCACATCGGCGCTTTGGATCATTGCATCAATTAAGTCTAATTTGATGAGCTGATCGGAAAGTTTGGTTTTACCCGCTTCCATCGGACCGCCTGAAACGAAGATGGTTGGAATGTTCAAACGCATTGCCGCCATTAACATTCCCGGGGTGATTTTGTCACAGTTGGAAATACACACCATCGCATCGGCACAGTGAGCATTAACCATATATTCCACGCTGTCTGCGATTAAATCACGACTTGGTAAGGAATAAAGCATCCCGCCGTGGCCCATCGCGATACCATCATCTACTGCGATAGTATTGAATTCTTTTGCCACGCCGCCAGCTTTTTCAATTTCAGCTGCGACTAGTTGACCCATGTCTTTTAAATGAACATGCCCTGGTACAAATTGGGTGAATGAGTTCACCACCGCAATAATCGGTTTACCAAAGTCATTTTCTTTCATCCCTGTTGCACGCCATAAGGCACGTGCACCCGCCATATTACGACCCTGAGTACTGGTCGCTGAACGTAGTTTTGGCATAAATAATCTCTCCAAGTAAATTTTTGTTAAAGTTCGTTTATTTAATTTCTTCGTTAATGAATACTGCCAAATCTCCCCTACCCCTCTTTGCTAAAGAGGGGGGAAATCTTTAGTTAATGAATAACAATTTTCTCACTTTCATTTTAGTTAGCTAAATCATAAACGCTAAGATCTAATTTTATCTCACTTCAATCCCCTCTTTAGCAAAGAGGGGTAGGGGAGATTTGGCAGAAGATAATACGAAGAAATTATTCGATAAAATTAAGTTTATAAATGCAATTATTTAGATAAAGAATCTATAGCTTGAAATGGTAATGTAATAATTGCTAATGGAATCATTACAATCGCACCAATACTAAAAGCAGCTAATAATTCAGGAGATGGTGCATCAGGCCCTTTATCAAAGCCTCTTGTATTCTTATACTCAATAAAATTTGTTTTTAATGGTTTAGAGAGCCTTCCTTTAATTAAGATCTCATCTTTATTCTGAAGTTTTACAAGCTCACCATGACTTATTCCAAAAAGTAAGTCAGGATTTCCCTGAGAAGATTTGTAAACATCACGTTTATCAAATAAACTTTCTATCTCCTTTTTAGTCAATTTTTTGCTATCAAGTTCAATGAATACGAATGCTTTAATTTTGTTATCTTCACTATTTTTTTCAATACGATCTATGCGTGCTTCTTTAAAGGCTTTCATATCTTTAGAATTTAAAAAATTAATGAAATTTTGCACATCTTCAGATTTAGAAGAAGAGAATTGATAGCTATTTAAATTTCCTACAGCATAAATATTATTGTTTGCAATAAAAAAGGCTTGAATCACCTCTGTTTGCTTTGATATTTCTTTTTTATTTGTCGTACATCCAAATACAAATAAAATAGAAATGACAAGTGAGATAAATTTTTTCATTATTTTATTTCCATAACATCCGGCAATTTCGCCAATTGATTCACCAACAAATCAAAAGTGCGGTCAGATTTTACAGTGATTTTTAACTGTACTTGGGTGTCTACCAATGCCATATCCATATTAGTCACAGTAAAGCCACGTAAACGAATAACGCGTAATATGCGTTCTAAAACCTCTGGACGATGTTGAGCAGTCAATTCAAAAGTATATTGATTCATCTTAAATTTCCTCCAACATATCAGCATTACACGCACCTGGTGGGACTAATGGCCATACGCATTCCTCCGGAGGAATGCATACTTGTAGTAAATAAGCGGTTTCGCTATTTAATAAGCGATTAAGTGCTTCATCCACCTCATCAGCACGCTCAATGCGTTCAGCTGGAATATCAAAGGCTTTCGCCAGCATCACGAAATCAGGGTTATCTTCTAAAATGGTTTCTGAACGGCGTTTGTTCCAGAAAAGGTCTTGCCATTGACGCACCATACCAAGACGTTGGTTATCTAACAGCAAAATTTTTACCGGTAATTTGCCGCGTTTGATTGAACCTAATTCTTGAATGTTCATCATCAATGAACCATCACCTGTCACTAAAATCACTTCATCATGAGGGCGTGCTTTTTTCGCACCCACTGCTGCAGGTAAACCAAATCCCATGGTGCCGAAGCCCGCGGAGGTAATATAGTTTTCTGGTGCGAAATGGCGCATATGTTGCGCAGACCACATTTGATGTTGGCCCACATCGGTACAAATCACCGCATTTTGTGGTTTACGCTGAGAAAGCGTGTTGAGCAACGACCAAGGGTCAATCGGTCGGTTGCCTGCATTGTCGATATAAGTGAAATCGAGTTTGGCTTTCAATGCTTGAATGTGTGCTCGCCAATCGTCAATTGCAAGAGGGATACTTAAAGCCTCTAAAGCTTGAATTAAATCTCCTTGAAGGGCAACATTTGCCACACGAAGTTTGTTGATTTCTGCTGCATCAATATCACAATGAATCACCTTCGCGTGTGGTGCAAAACTGTCTAATTTACCGGTCACACGGTCATCAAAACGTGCACCGCATACTAACAATAAATCACATTCTTGTACGGCAACATTTGCGGCTCTTGTGCCATGCATACCAATCATGCCCATATAAACGGGATCGGTTGGGTCAATTGAACCTAAACCTTTTAATGTTGAAACGGATGGCATTTTGGTGATTTGTAGGAATTTTTTGACCGCCTGTGTGGCTTTTGCCATACCTACACCACCACCTACATAAAGCACGGGTTTTTTAGCTTGTGCCAATAATGCTTTTGCTTCAGCTAATTTTAATTCTGAAAGTGCGGTTGGTTTTACGATAGGTTTGACAATAGGTTTGATATGTTCAGGTACATCGCTCACTTGGATGTTGCGAGGCACATCGATGAGAACTGGACCAGGTCTGCCACTTTGTGCAATTTGAAAAGCAGAGGCAATAATTTCGGGGAGTTCTTCGATGGATTGCACAATGTAGCTGTGTTTGGTACAAGCTAGGGATAAGCCTAAAACATCGGCTTCTTGGAAAGCATCGGTACCGATAAGAGGGGCGGCGACTTGGCCAGTAAATGCCACGATTGGCACAGAATCAGCAAAGGCATCGCCTAAACCGGTAATTAAATTGGTGGCACCAGGGCCTGACGTTGCGACACAAACGCCGACTTTGCCTGTGGAGCGAGCATAACCAATTGCGGCTATCGCGGCACCTTGTTCATTACGACAAAGGAGATGGTCAAGACCTGAGTCATAGATGGCATCATAGGTTGGCATGATTGCCCCGCCTGGGTAGCCGAAAAGATCGGTTACACCGTGCGCTTTTAAACATTCGATAATGAGTTGTGCGCCTGTCATGTTGCTTCCCGTTTTTATGATTATTAAATAATTTTATGAATATTGAAGTTCAGCATTGTAGCGGAATTTTTCGCCTTTGGTTAGGTTTTCGCGAAAAAACAAATGAAAAAAACACGATAACTAAGATTATCGTGTTTTTTGATAAGAAGTGCGGTCAGAAAACGCGATGTTTTCTACACAAAATTAGAAGCCTGCTTGTTTTTCTAATTGTTCAACAAGCGCATCATCTAAACCTAACGCTTGAGCTAAATCTGCTAAGAAAATGATTTCTTTGCGAGATAAATCTTTGCTTACTAAGCGAGCTGCTAAGTACACATTACTTGCAAGTGCAGTATCGTTACCTACAAGACGTGCAATCTCGTTGATAGAAATTGGATTTTGAATTTCTTGTTCAAGCCATTGCGCTAATTCAGGGTTGTTGCCTGCTTCATTTGCGATAGTTTGTTTTTCATCTTCAGTGATTTCACCGTCTGCTGCCGCTGCGGCGATCATAGTACGTAAAATTAATTCACCCGCATCGACATGGCTTGATGAATTTAATACATCAAATGCATTTTCTGAAATGTTTAGTTGGCTATTTTGTTGGGATTTTTGATAGTTTTGGTACGCTTGGTAAGCAAGGTTACCTAAAACGGCAAGTGAGCCTAATTTTGCTAAGCTTGCACCGCCGCTACGGCCTAAAATCATTGATAAAATACCGCCTAATGCTGCACCACCGCCTACTTTGGTGAGAGAGTCGATTGTTTGGTTGCCGGTTTCAAGTTTGCTTGCAGAGTTTTTAGCCACATCTAAAACTTGATTTAAAATGCTGTTGAGATCCATAAATGTTTCCTTTTGGTTGTTAATAGAGATTAAATTCGGCCTTTGGACAGTGATTTTTAAAAAAAATTCATTATTTTTAAGCGCACTTTAAATCAAATTCTTGACTCGGTTTTAGAATTCATTATATTGAAATCTTTCTTCATTCAAAAGGAACTTAATATGACGCAGTCAAACGCAAAGCGTGAGACCTTCTCTGGTCGGAAAGCATTTATTATGGCGGCGATTGGATCCGCTGTTGGCTTAGGAAACATCTGGCGTTTCCCTTATACCACTTATGAAAACGGTGGCGGTGCATTTATTATCCCTTACCTTATTGCACTTTTAACCGCCGGTATTCCATTGCTTTTCTTAGATTACGCAATCGGTCATCGCCATCGTGGTGGTGCTCCTCTTTCTTATCGTCGCTTTAACCCACACTTTGAAGTGTTTGGTTGGTGGCAAGTAATGGTGAACGTCATCATCGGTCTTTACTACGCGGTAGTATTAGGTTGGGCGGCAAGCTATACCTATTTCTCACTTAATTCTGCTTGGGGCGACCAACCGATTGATTTCTTCCTACACGAATTCTTAAAAATGGGCGATATCAGCAATGGTGTGAGCTTTGAGTTTGTCGGCATGGTAACTGGTCCATTAATTGCTGTGTGGTTGGTGGCGTTAGGTGTGCTTTCTTTAGGTATTCAAAAAGGGATTTCTAAATCTTCAGATATCTTAATGCCTGTTTTAGTGGTGATGTTTGTGGCGTTGGTAGTTTATTCTTTATTCTTACCAGGTGCAGAAAAAGGCTTAAACGCACTATTTACACCAGACTGGTCAAAACTCTCTAATCCGAGCGTGTGGATTGCGGCTTACGGTCAAATCTTCTTCTCTCTTTCCATCTGTTTCGGGATTATGATTACGTATGCATCGTACTTGAAAAAAGATTCTGATTTAACAGGTAGCGGTTTGGTTGTTGGCTTTGCAAACTCGAGCTTTGAAGTACTTGCCGGTATCGGTGTATTTGCGGCATTAGGTTTCATCGCAACTGCACAAGGCGTAGAAGTGAGCGAAGTGGCAAAAGGTGGTATTGGTTTAGCCTTCTTTGCATTCCCAACTATTATTAACAAAGCACCATTCGGTGAAGTATTAGGGGTATTGTTCTTCGGTTCATTAACCTTTGCGGCATTAACCTCATTTATCTCTGTTATTGAAGTAATCATTTCAGCGATTCAAGATAAACTGCGTTTACGTCGAGCAAAAGCGACCTTTGTTGTTGGTTTACCAATGATGGTGGTATCAGTCATTTTATTTGGTACGACAACCGGCTTACCAATGCTTGATGTATTAGATAAATTCGTGAACTACTTTGGTATCGTTGCAGTGGCATTTGTTTCATTAATTGTGATTGTAGCAAATGAAAAATTAGGCTTATTAGGCAACCACTTAAATCAAAGCTCTTCATTCAAAGTCGGTTTCCTATGGCGTTTATGCATTGTCATCACCACCGGTATTCTCGCCTTTATGTTATTGAGTGAAGGTGCGAAAGTATTTACAGAAGGTTATGAAGGCTATCCAAGCTGGTTTGTAAATATCTTTGGTTGGGGTATGGCAATTTCGCTAGTGGTTGTTTCGTTCATTCTTTCTCGTTTACAATGGAAAAATGAAGACAACTTCAAGCTTGAAGAAAAAGGAGAATAAAGATGACAAGTATTGCAATTACAATGATGATTGTGGCGCTTTTTGTGATTTGGGGCGGCTTGATCTTTTCCTTAATCAGACTTCCAAAAGAAGAAAAATAAGGTCAAAATTGACCGCACTTTGAAATAAGTAGGGCGTGCTGAGCACGCCCTTTTTTGTTATTTCGATAAATCAATTTGATATACCGCAAAGCCCACTTCATCGGTGCCGACTTTTTTCATTGGGTATTGTGCATTATCTTGAATGAATTTCGCCGCTTGTTCGCTTGGTGAGGTTTCAAAACGCACATCTAATTTATCGTTACCTTTAATCGGTGCAAAGCGCCAGTTTTTATCCGCACTTGGGTTTACATGGCCATTTTTTTCGCTTTCTGCTTTGATGTAATCCGCAAGAATTTGGCGGTTTTCATCTGGAGAAGCGTAAACAATGTGCGCATCGCCTGTGCCTGGGAATTTATTACCGTAAGCACGATAGTTATTAGTCGCAATTAAGAATACTGCTTTTGGATCAACCGGTTTACCTTGGTAGGTTAAATTCACCACACGGTGTGAATTCGGGTTAATCAATTTACATTCGCCGTCATAACGCGGTGGTTGAGTGAGGTCGAATTCATAATTTACGCCGTCAATCACATCGTAGTTATAAGTACGGAAACCGTCCCAATCAAGTAAAGATTGTGGTTTGTCGCTGGTAGGATCGATTTGTTTGAACATACCTGCGCTACATTCTAACCACTCTTTCAGTTCTTCACCGGTTGCTTTGACAACAACTAAGGTATTTGGATAGAGGTATAAATCTGCTGCGTTACGGAACGTTAATTCACCTTTGTTAACTTCAGTATAGCCCGTTGGGTCATTTTTACGTCCGCCTGCTTTAAATGGTGCGCCTGCACTTAAAATTGGTAAGCCCGCCATTGCTGCAACACTTGGTGCTACTTTTTCAACGTAAGCTTTTTGTGCTTGGTTCACAATTTGAATGGTTGGGTCATCTTGCACTAGGGCTAAGTAGCTATACATGTTATCTGTCGCTTTACCGATTGGCTGTGCCACGAATTCACGGGTGGCTTCATGCACAGGTTTTAAAAGTGCGGTCAATTCGGCATCACTTTCTGTGGTCGCTTTTTTGTTTTCTGCATCGTAAATTGGACGAAGTACCGCTTTACCATCAGCCACTAACCATTTGCCGTTGTGTTGAGCAAGGGTTAAGTCGATTACACTAATGTTGTTTGCCCAGTAGCCCGCCATACTTTCAGGTACGCCTTTTACGGTTCCTTTAGCAATATCTGCATTTGGTGATTTGGCGAACTCTTTGTTTGGGAATAAACGGTGAGAGTGACCGAAAACAATCGCGTCAATGTGTGGTACATCAGCAAGGTAGAATGCTGAGTTTTCTGCACCTTCTTGATATGGCTCATCTGATGGGCCTGTGTGAGCAAGTGCCACAATAATATCGGCGCCTTTTTGTTTCATTTCTGGCACATATTTTTGTGCGGTTTTCACGATATCGCGCGTTTCAACTTTGCCTTGTAAATTTGCTTTATCCCATACCATAATTTGTGGTGGTACAAAACCGATATAACCAATGTTTAGTTTGTGCTTTTTACCTTGGCTATCTACCACTTCTTTGGTTTGAATCACATAAGGTGTGAAATAGGGCTCTTCGGTACCGACTTTTACTACGTTGGCATTGATGATTGGGAATTTCGCTTGTTTAATCGCATCGGCTAAATAATCTAAGCCATAGTTAAATTCGTGGTTACCTAATGTGCCCACTTCATAGTGCATCGCATTTAAGCAATCTACAGCTGGGTTTGGTTTGCCTTCTTTATAACCTTTAGCCGCTTGATAGTCAGCGATTGGGTTACCTTGGATTAAGTCACCGTTATCAACTAAAACGCTGTTTTTCACCTCTTTACGAGCTTGACGAATCAAGCTTGCTGCACGGGTAAAACCGAATTTCTCAGTAGGTGCATCTTTGTAGTAATCGAAGTCAGTTAAAAAACTGTGAATATCGGTCGTTGCTACGATACGTAAATCGACTTGTGTGTCGCTTTTCGCAAAAGCAAAACGGCTCGCACTCAACGCTAAAATGCTGCTTGCGCCAAGTTGGATGAAATCTCTTCTGTTGATCATATGTGCTCCTGTTGTGTGAGAATCGACGGGATTTTAAATCTCTTTTATATATAAAGAAAGCGCAATATAAAGTTCTGGGATGAAGTGTGATGAGCATCACAAAATAAAGGATTGAATTTTGTTGCAAAACTCCGCATTTGGGACAAAAATAGGCTATCCAATCCACTAGAAATTAAGTCATTCATAGTAAGGTAGCCTGCATTTATTGATGGCATCCGATAAGGAGATCGCTATGGCTTTTAATCTTAAAAATAGACACCTA
>CAKQTN010000036.1:0-11282 GCA_934276625.1 uncultured Haemophilus sp. | reverse complement strand
GACTGGCATGAAACTGAAGAAAAAGATGCGAAAGGCAAATGGGTGAACTACGATTACGATTGGATGTTCAAACCAGGCGCAATGGCAGAAGTGGTAAAATATGCTGATGGTGTTGGTCCAGGCTGGTACATGTTAGTGGATAAAGAAAAATCTAAACCAGGCAATATCGTATACACCCCATTAGTGAAAGAACTTGCACAATACAAAGTGGAGTTACACCCATACACCGTGCGTAAAGATGCATTACCTGAATTCTTCACTGACGTAAATCAAATGTACGATGCGTTATTGAATAAATCTGGCGCAACTGGTGTATTCACAGACTTCCCAGATACTGGCGTTGAATTTTTGAAAAAACAAAAATAATACGTAAGTAAAAGTAATAAAAAGAGCGGTCAAAATTCGTTGTAATTTTTGATCGCTCTTTTTATTACTTGATAAACTTAACTTCCTAACTCTAATAATCTAGTCATTAAATTATCATATTTTAAATTACTTAATCTTTCTTCTAAAACATCAATCAAATCATTTAATGATATTTCTTTAACCAAGATATTATCACTATCTTTGATTATTCTAGTTTTATTTTTGGTAATGATCCACACTTGCTTATTGTTAGTTGTGTTGAGACTAATCTCTTTAGTATCTATAGTTATTTGAGTCTTATTTAACCTAGCAATATAATTTTCTATCTGATCTTTTTTGTAATCCTGGTAATACTCGGACAATGTACAATCATAAAGAACTTCAAGAGCCTTAATTTTAAAGAAACCATCTGCATTTCCTGCTTGCTTAGCTCTTGGATATTGATATGTATCAGTCAAGCCTAGTAGCTTTAATATTGTAAAACAATAATCTTCAAAGACATATGGATCTGAAATCAGATTAGCATTATCCCTTACTGTCTTTATGATGTTATGTATTGTTTCCATTAAAGTAATATTCGTTTTTCCTCCAACTAGTGAATTATCTTTTCTTATATTTATTGCAGAGAGAAAACCATCTTTACCAACTCTAATCTCAAAAAAAACAATATCGTCCTTATTTAGAGATGAAAAAGATAATCCATCAATAAGATTAGCTCTTTGGAAATATATATCTCTCTTTCCATCTACACTAAGAATAAATCCACTTTCTTTTTCTACATTAATTATTTTTATTCGGCTCTGCTGAATACCAATAGGAATCGTACTTTCTATGCTATTAGCATAACATTGTTCATCAGATATATTTGGAATAAAGCTAACTTCCATTCCTTCTGATAGTTGTTCAAAGCTGATATTGCTTAAATTAGACTCTATAAAATAAAAATCTTTTTCAGAAACTCCCTCTACTTTATGAATAAATCCCGAACGTTTATTCGCCAATAATTTCTTAATATTCCCTTGAATTCTTTTTGACATAAATAGTCCTTATTAATATAAAGATGGATAAAAATTATTATCCAATAATATAACCCAAAACCATCCTAATACAACACCTAACATACCTAAAACCCACATTTAAGCAACCATCCTTGATGCTCACATTTTGGATAGCATGAATTATTCTCTACACTGGAATATACGATACATGATTCATCAATTTTTAATAACAAAATGGCTTACCGATCATCTCAGCAAGCCCTTTAAAATCTAACTGTTACGCAAACTGCTTTTTATTCTCTAAATAACGTTTCGCACATTCTGCTGCTGCAACTAAGCCGCCTGCCATCATAATAATATCTTTAATAACGAGTCGACCAGCACCTGAGAGATATGGGAAGCCATAATTAGGTGTTGGGAAGTCCCCACCTAAATTCGGCACCCAGGTTTCTGGCGTAAATATCAGGAAGGACAGCGTGACTATCGACATGCCAAAGGTGAGCAAGCCTCCAAATAAACCTAATGTTGGAGACCAAATCCCCGCTAATACTAAAATACCAATTGTCACAATGATTGCGCCAATAATATAAGAAGCTGTGTAGGTGCCGTTGGCTTTATGCCATTCGATATTTTTTGCGACCATTTTGCCTTCAGGGTTTTTATATAAGGTATATTCTTTCACTAAAACACCCTTATCATTTGTCACTTCATTTGCGCCGTTTTTGTAAAGGAAGCTTAAGAAAGGACTATTTGACACAAAGTGTGCAATACCATCTGCCTCATATTGGCAAACTTTTAAACCTCCAATCCAAACCATCACAACACAAATCGCAATGCGGATAAAGTTAATAAATTGACGTTGCAATGGCGCAACGATATTAGCTAGCAATGTAACTAAACTACTCATTAAGAATTCCTCATATAGTTCAATGGATATTACGGACATAATGCCCAAGAATTTTTATATAAAGTATTTATATAAATCATTAACAATATTACTTGCTAATATTGTTGGCATTTTTTATTACTCAGGTTTATGTAATAAAAAAGAGATACCAATTTCTTAGTATCTCTTATTTTTGATTAATTTTCTGTGAGCAATCTCACATTATTTGAAATTCACTCTCGCATTTCTAAAAATTCGCATCCAAGCGCCATCTTCAGACCAATCTTCTGGGTACCATGAGTTGCTCACGGCACGGAATACACGCTCAGGGTGTGGCATCATTGCAGCAATACGACCATCGATGTTAGAAATTGCGGTAATCCCTAATGCCGAACCATTCGGGTTGGCTGGATAGGTTTCCGTCACGTTTAAATGGCTGTCGATATATTGTGCCACAATCAAGTTTTGTGCTTGAAGTGCGGTCAAATTCTCAGGTGTTTTGAATTCCACGCGTCCTTCACCATGAGAAACAGCAATCGGCATATGTGAGCCAGCCATGCCTTTAAACCATAATGAGTTGGTATCGTTGATTTTCACCATCGCGGCACGCGCTTCAAAACGTTCTGACTTATTACGCACGAAACGTGGCCAATTTTCTGCACCAGGAATAATTTCCGCAAGGGTGGAGATAAATTGACAGCCGTTACATACGCCTAATGAAAGGGTGTTTTCATTGGCGAAGAATTGGCTGAATTGATCGCGTAATTGTGGGTTAAATAAAATGGATTTTGCCCAGCCGCCACCTGCGCCTAATACGTCACCGTAAGAGAAGCCACCACAGGCGACCATCGCGTTGAAGTCGTTTAAGTTGTAACGACCTGTCATTAAATCACTCATGTGAACATCAATCGCCGCAAAGCCTGCACGATCAAAAGCCGCCGCCATTTCAACGTGACTGTTTACGCCTTGTTCACGCAATACGGCTACTTTGGGTTTCACACCTTTGCTAATATAAGGCGCAGCAATATCTTCATTCACATCATAGGTTAAGTGAGCGGATAAACCTTTGTTGTCTGTCGCTTTTTTCGCTTCAAATTCTTGGTCAGCACATTCAGGGTTATCGCGTAAGCGTTGCATTTGGTGAGTGAGTTCTGCCCAAATACCGCGTAATTCAGAGCGTTTTTCGCTTAACAGTTTTTTGCTACCACGCGTGATTTCAAAACGATCTTCTGTGCTTACAGAACCAAGTTCATAAGTTAAACCAAGCAAGTCATGGGCTTTTAATACCTCACGCACCGCGCTTAATTCGCATTCTGACACTTGGATTACCGCGCCTAATTCTTCATTGAATAATACGGCTAAATCATTGTCGCCTAATGCAGAAATATCCACATCCACGCCACAGTTACCTGCAAACGCCATTTCTGCAAGTGTGGTAATTAAACCACCGTCTGAACGGTCGTGGTAAGCCAATAATTTACGCTCTGCCACCAATGCTTGCATTGCATCAAAGAAGTTTTTCAGTTTAGCGACATTCACCACATCGGCTGGTTTGTCACCTAATTGTTTATACACTTGCGCAAGTGCGGTCGCACCTAAGCGATTTTTTCTTTCGCCTAAATCAATCAATAATAAGCGGCTTGCGCCTTTGTTTGTACGCAATTGAGGTGTGACAGTTTTACGAACATCTTCCACGCGCGCAAAAGATGAAATCACTAAAGAAAGCGGTGCGGTAACGGATTTTTTCTCGCCATTTTCTTCCCAAGTAGTTTTCATCGACATAGAGTCTTTACCCACTGGAATGGTGATACCTAACGCAGGGCAAAGTTCTTCTCCCACTGCTTTTACGGCTTCATATAAGCCGGCATCTTCACCGCCATGACCCGCCGCAGACATCCAGTTTGCAGACAGTTTGATACGTTTAATATCGCCAATATTGGTGCCCGCAATATTGGTAATGGATTCAGCTACCGCTAAACGTGCAGATGCCCCAAAGTCTAATAATGCTACTGGCGCACGCTCGCCCATTGCCATAGCTTCACCGTGATAGCTGTCTAATGATGCTGTTGTGACGGCCACATCAGACACCGGAATTTGCCATGGGCCGACCATTTGATCGCGCGCCACCATACCCGTTACCGAACGGTCGCTAATGGTGATTAAGAAAGTTTTTTCTGCCACCACCGGTAAACGTAATACACGATGGAAGGCTTCTTTTAATTGAATATTTTCCGTTGCAAGCGGTCGATTTTCGACAGTTTTTGACGAAACCTCGCGCGTCATTTTCGGCGTTTTGCCTAATAACACATTCATTGGCAAATCAATTGGGTTATTGTCGAAATGACTATCGTGTAAGGTTAAATGTTTCTCTTCCGTTGCCTCACCAATGACCGCAAACGGCGCACGCTCACGCTCACAAAGTGCGGTAAATAATTCGAGTTTTTCTGGCGCAACGGCTAAGACATAACGTTCTTGTGATTCGTTACACCAAATTTCTAATGGTGACATGCCTTTTTCATCGCAAAGAATTGAGCGTAAATCAAATTTACCGCCACGTTCGCCATCGTGTACCAATTCAGGCATCGCATTAGATAAACCGCCCGCGCCGACATCGTGAATAAAGAGAATTGGGTTTTCATCACCTAATTGCCAACAGCGGTCAATCACTTCTTGGCAGCGACGTTCCATTTCTGGGTTTTCACGTTGAACAGAGGCAAAATCTAAATCTTCTTTTGATTTCCCGCTGTCCATAGAAGACGCTGCCCCACCACCTAAACCGATGTTCATGGCTGGACCGCCTAATACGATCAATTTCGCACCAACGGGAATTTCACCTTTTTGAACGTGTTCGCCACGAATATTACCGATACCACCCGCTAACATAATCGGTTTGTGATAACCGCGCACTTCTTCACCATTGAAGCTGTTGACTTTCTCTTCATAGGTACGGAAATAACCTAATAATGCAGGACGACCAAATTCATTGTTGAATGCTGCACCACCTAATGGGCCTTCAATCATAATATCTAAGGCTGAAGCAATACGGTTTGGTTTGGAAAGTGGGTTTTCCCAAGGTTGTTCAAAGTTTGGAATGACGAGGTTTGACACCGAGAAACCGGTTAAACCTGCTTTAGGTTTTGCGCCACGACCGGTTGCACCCTCATCACGAATTTCACCGCCTGAACCTGTTGCCGCACCTGGGAATGGCGAAATTGCGGTTGGATGGTTGTGGGTTTCCACTTTCATTAAGATATGTGCATCTTCATTGTGATAGCGATATTGCCCATCTTGATCCGCAAAGAAACGGCCGACTTTTGAGCCTTCCATTACTGCAGCATTATCTTTATAGGCTGAAAGCACGAAATCAGGGGTTTTCTCAAAGGTGTTTTTAATCATCTTAAACAGGGATTTATCCTGTTTTTTGCCATCAATAATCCAATCCGCATTAAAGATTTTATGACGACAGTGCTCAGAGTTAGCTTGCGCGAACATATAAAGTTCAATATCGTGCGGATTGCGCCCTAATTGGGTGAAGTTTTCCACCAAATAATCAATTTCATCTTCTGCCAGAGCCAAACCTAATTCTACGTTGGCAGTGACTAAGGCTTCACGTCCACCTTTCAGAATATCCACGGTTTTAAACGGTTTCGGATCTTGATGACGGAATAAGATCTCTGCATCTTCAGGACGACGCACCACGGTTTCCATCATTCTGTCGTGTAAAAGTGCGGTCAATTTTTCTGTTGTTTTCTCATCAAGCGGTTGGCTTAACTCAAAATAATATGCCAAACCACGCTCAATACGCTCTACTTCACTTAAACCACAGTTATGCGCAATATCGGTCGCTTTAGAAGACCAAGAAGAAATCGTGCCAACGCGTGGAATCACGATAAAAGTTTCGCCTTTGGCATCGTGTTCTGCCAAAGTTGGGCCGTAATGTAACAACGCTTTTAATGTTGCTTCCTGCTCGCTAACAAGCGGTCGATTTAATTCCACAAAATGCAAATATTCCGCATAAACCGATTTCACCGGTAATTGATTTTGTTGGAATTTTTGCATTAAGCCTTGAATACGGAATTCAGAAAGGGCGGGTGAGCCACGAAAAGTTTGAAACATACGGGTACCTTTGAGTTGTGTTTGAGATGAAAATCGCGGGCTATTATAAAGGAAAACACGCCAAAACGAAAACGTTTGCGTCAATCATTTTCAAATGATTTTAAATGGGAGAAAGCATATAATCATCAAGCAATTTAAAACAATCCTAAAACTAACCGCACTTTGGGGCGTCACTATGATCATCAACGACATCAATTTCAACGATCTCTACCAACAACATCTAAAAGCCTGTAATCACTATAATCTTCCACCGACAAAATGGGATAAAAAAGCCCCTAAAATGGCTGAGAATTTAGTGGGCAAGCCAAGCCGCTATAACGAAACCTTGCTTAAAGCCATGAATGTGCAACCTGATGAAACCGTATTAGATATCGGTTGTGGCCCCGGCACGTTTGTGATTCCTTTAGCCCAACAATGCCAAGCTGTGTATGCTCTCGATTACAGCCAAGGCATGTTGGATATGGTGCAGCAATACAAAGAGAAGCATCAACTGAATAATATTACGCTTCTACATAAATCATGGTCGGATAACTGGGACGATGTGCCTCAAGCCGATGTGATACTCGCCTCTCGCTCGACGCTTGTGGATGATTTGGATGACATGATTGAAAAGCTGCAAAGTAAGGCAAAAAAACGCGTCTTTTTAACCTCGGTGACACAACGTCATTTTCTCGATGAAGGCGTATTTGAAGCCATTGGTCGCGATGATGTGGGCTTCCCAACTTATATTTATTTAGTCAATCGCCTTTACCAAAAAGGTATTCACGCGAATGTGAGTTTTATTGAAACCGAATCAGGTTATTTCCAAGGCGAAACCTTTGAGGATTTATTAAATTCTGTGGAGTTTTCTCTCGGTAATCTCACTGAAAAAGAAAAACAAAATTTGGCTCACTTTTATCAACAAAAACAAATAAATAATGAACCGATAAAACACGGACAACGCAAATGGGCGTTGATTTGGTGGGAGGTTTAAGAAAAAAGTGCGGTCATTTTTGACCGCATTTTACGCTTTAAGATGAATTAAAGAATCTCTAATAACTTCGCAAAGTCGTCAAACACCCAATCTGGGTTTGATTCAGCAATTGGAATGTTGTAGTTGTAACCGTAAGTTAAACCCACAGCTGGACAACCTGCTGAATGAGCCGCGAGAATGTCATTTCGAGAGTCACCTACAAACAATACTTGGCGGGGTTCTACGCCAAATTTACCACATAAATAATACAATGGGCCTGGATGTGGTTTAATCGCGGGTAATGATTGTCCACCAAGCATTTCACTGAATAGATGATCGATACCAAATGCCGCCAATACTGGCTGAACGTGACGAGTGGGTTTATTCGTTACCACAGCTAAGGTATAACCTCGAGCTTTCAAAGTTTCCAATGTTTCTTTTACATTTGGATATAAACGGCTCACATTGCAAAGGTTCTCCGCATAATACACATTAAAATGCTCTTTCACTTGCTCCATTTCTGCATCTGAAAAGTTTTTACCTGTTTGCCCTTTTGCCCATTCTAAAGCGCGAGCAATCAATACAGGTGCCCCATTACCAATCCAAGTTAACACTAACTCTTCTGGTGCTTGAGGTAAACCAAAGTCTGCTAAAGCAGAGTTCACAGACAACGCTAAATCTGGCAAGCTATTCACGAGCGTACCATCTAAATCAAAACCGATAACTTTAAATTGAGTGTTCATTCTTACTACCATTTATTTTACTGAAGCTAATTGCGTACGCATTTGATCAATGATTTGTTTATAATCTGGTTTACCAAAAATCGCTGAGCCTGCCACAAACATATCTGCACCGGCTGCGGCAATTTCTGCAATATTATCTACTTTTACTCCACCATCAACTTCTAAACGAATGTCTAAACCACTTTCATCAATCAGACGACGTGCTTGTTGTAATTTTTTCAATGTGGAAGGTAAAAAAGATTGTCCACCAAATCCTGGATTCACGGACATTAACAAAATCACATCCACCTTATCTAATACATAATCCAAATAACTTAATGGCGTTGCTGGATTAAACACTAAACCCGCTTTACAGCCGTGATCACGAATGAGCTGCAAAGAACGGTCAATATGTTCACTGGCTTCAGGATGAAACGTAATGTAATCCGCACCTGCTTTGGCAAAATCAGGAATGATACGATCGACTGGTTTCACCATTAAATGCACGTCAATGGGTACTTTAATGCCATAATCACGCAAAGCTTTACACACGGCTGGGCCAAAGGTTAAATTCGGCACATAGTGATTATCCATTACATCAAAATGAATTACATCCGCACCGGCATTCAATACGTTTTGCACATCATCACCAAGACGAGCAAGATCTGCAGAAAGGATAGAAGGGGCGATTAAATAAGGTTTCATTTGTCATCTCCTAAAGGATAAAAGTGCTTGTAGTTTACTACGTTGAGCTCAATTTTACCTTGATTATTTACAAGTTTTAGCTGAAAACAAAGAAAAAATAACCGCACTTGATTCAATTGCCTCAAAGTGCGGTTCATTTTTATCGTATTTTAAAAAGACCGATTAGTTTAATCCAATGATTTCCCAACGGTTGTGAGATTGACCATCGATTTTACCTTTCTTCACGTTGGTGATGTAATTGATCATCATATTTTGGATCGTGCCTTTTTCACGGCCCATTGCGACTTTAGATTCCCAAAGTACTGGAATTTGTTGTCCTTCCCAAATACCACCTTTACCGTTTAACTGAGCGAAACGATATGAGTTCATTCCCACTTTTAATTTCATATCGTCAGTTACCGGTTTGCCGTCAGCAAGGGTTAAATCAACGATTTTGCTACCTTGTGGATTACGTAAGTCAATTTTGTAATTTACGCCACCAAAAATGTCGTAAGTCACATATTTTGATTTTTTACGTTCTGCATTGTAACGGTATTCAGTGTCGCCAGGTTGGATGGTATCGAAGTAGTTCGCAGACCATTCCATATATTCTTTCAATTGTTTACCGGTCATTTCATAAACGGTGACATCGCCGCCAGCATAACGATAGTTAAAGATGATGTCTTTTTTCTTGATATCGCCTTTATTCATGCGTGCTTTTTGGTGGTCAAAAGAGAAAGTCACCACATCTGCACCGCTATAATGTTGTTCAACATCATTAATGAATGAAGATAAACCGGTATCTTTTGAAAATGCAGCAGATACACCATGTTTGGTCTCTTGTGGCACCATTTCGTTTTCGGTTTGACCAATCACCACGTTGTTTAATTCACGTAATTTCTCGTGGTAAGGTTTATAGATTTCCGCAATTTTCTTATCTGCTTCAAGTGCTTTAACTGGAACGGTTTTAGATTCTTTCTTCACCAATTTCACTTCTTTTTTATCGTTGATATCAAAAGTGAGATCCACTTCAGATACCACGGTACCGTAACGGTGTGGTTCGGTGATTAGTGTATTTTTAATGGTTTCACTTGGTACATCTTTGTGCATATGACCTGCGATGACTACATCAATGCCGTCTACTGCATTGATCACATCACGCATACCTGTGTCAGGAATCTTGTTTTCATTCTCGATACCCATGTGAGCAATCACAATAATCGCATCGACACCTTTCGCTTTTAACTTCTCAACTTGTGTACGTGCTTCTTCTGTTGGTGAAGTAAATTTCATGTCTTTTAAGTTGCCCGTGTCTTCTTCAAATTTTGCTGACATTGGGGTACTTAAACCGATAATCCCGAGTTTTACGCCATCTTTTTCAATGATGGTTGTTGCATCAATATAACGTTTGTCGTTTTTCTTATAATAGAAGTTTGCCGTTAATTTTTTCGCTTTGATATCTTTTAGGATTTCATCTAATGCTTCCATCCCAAAGTTAAACTCGTGGTTACCAAGTACGAAAACATCGTATTTCATTTCGTTTAATACTTTTGGAATTGGGTGATCTTTGTAATATTTTTTATCTTTTGCGAACACATCGACTTGGTTATCTTGGATCGCATCGCCCACATCTACTAATACCACGTTTTTGTTGTTTTTACGCACATCTTTTACGTAAGTTGCGATTTGCGCATAAGAACCAGATTTATCTTCTACGTCTGCGCCATAGCTCCAAGGTACAACGCGACCATGAATGTCTGAGGTACCTAATAATTTAATATTCACTTCTTGTGCCATTGCTGTGCTAACAGCAGAAAGCGCAAATAATGAGCAAAGTAATTTTTTCATAGAATTTCCTTTAAAGTTGCACAAAGTGCGGTTAAAAATGCCGGAGAATTATAGCGGTGAATCAATTGCTGACATAATTTTATTTTGAAGAAAAATTAAATTTGTGAGCACGTTCACATTTCATTTGGAGGATTAATGTCCTGTTTGAGAAAACAAGTTAATCACTAAAACACCGCTGATAATCAATGCCATACCAATCAGCCCAGCGGTATCGATTTTCTGACCAAAAGCGAAATACGCCACAATGGCGGTCAGAACAATGCCGACGCCCGACCAAATGGCGTAAACCAAGCCAACAGAAAGTGTTCGGAAAGCAATGGAAACAAAATAAAATGAAATGGCGTATAGCGCTAATGAGCCAACGGTGGGTAAAAGTTTGGTAAAGCCATCACTGACTTTTAATAAATTCGTTGCCACGATTTCAAGGCAAATCGAAATAGCGAGTAATGTCCAAGGATTCATATCAATCAAAAAGTAAAATAGAAAGTCGCTATTCTACCTTAAGCGGCTGATGGATGTAACCGAATTTGACGAGCCATCGCTTGCATATAAGGCGCCGTTTGCTCAAAGAAATAACGGTAAGAGGCACATAAATAATTATGTGGATTAGGTTCATTTTCGAGAGAAATAAAGCGATGTTTCGGGCAGCCGCCATAACAGAGTTTACGAAACTCGCAACGCCGACAAAGTGCGGTCAATTTTTGTGATTT
>CAKQTN010000035.1:0-11353 GCA_934276625.1 uncultured Haemophilus sp. | reverse complement strand
GAAAATAAAGTATGCGGTTTAACTCGCACGCAAGATGTCAAAGAGGTTTACGCAAACGGGGCATTATACGGCGGCTTAATTTTCGTCGAACATTCAAAACGTTGTGTGAGCCTACGTCAAGCCCAAGAATTAGTGACAGCATCACCACTTCGTTTTGTTGGCGTATTCCAGAATCAAGAGATTGATTTTATTGTAAAAATCGCTAAACAATTGCAGCTTTATGCTGTTCAGCTACATGGTTCAGAAACTGCTGAATTTATTACCGCACTTCGTCACCAACTGCCTGAGGAAATTCAAATTTGGAAAGCCATTTCAATAGATACTGAGACGCAAAGTGCGGTTGATTTTACGGATGATTTAAATATCGCACGCTATATTTTCGATAGCCAATCTGCTAATCAACAAGGTGGCACAGGAAAAACCTTTAATTGGTCACTCATTCCTGAAAACTTGAAACACAAAATTATTTTGGCTGGTGGCATTTCACCTGACAATATTGAACAAGCCATTAAGCAAGGTTGCCTAGGGGCTGATCTCAATTCTGGTGTAGAAACTGCCGCTGGCGTAAAAGATAGTGAAAAATTACGGTCAGTTTTTAAGACGATTTTGTCAAATTAATCTGATTGCTAAGGGGAAGCATTATGCAAAGAACAGCGTTAGTAACCGGCGCAACTGCCGGATTTGGTGCGGCAATTTGTCGTACACTCATTGAAAATGGTTATCGTGTAATTGGCACGGGACGCCGAGTAGCTCGCTTAGAACAATTACAACAAGAATTAGGTGAGAACTTCCATTTTCTTGCCTTTGATATTTCAGATCGCCAAGCAACAGAAGATGCTTTCCATTCCCTTCCCACTAATTGGCAATCCATTGATTTATTGGTGAATAATGCAGGTTTAGGATTAGGCTTAGAAAGTGCCGATAAAGCGAGTTTAGACGATTGGATGCAAATGATTGATACCAATATTAAAGGACTCGTCACCATCACTCGTCTTGTGTTACCACAAATGGTTGAACGCAATTCAGGTCATATTATTAATTTAGGCTCAATTGCAGGCACTTATCCTTATCCAGGTGGCAATATATACGGTGGCACTAAAGCTTTTATCAAACAATTTAGTTTAAATCTTCGAGCCGATCTTGCAGGTACACAAATTCGCGTGTCCAATGTTGAACCCGGTCTTTGTGGTGGAACTGAATTTTCGAATATTCGCTTTAAAGGTGATGATGCCCGAGCTAAAAAACTCTATGAAAATGTAGAATATGTCAGCCCACAAGATATTGCTAATATTGTGTTATGGCTCAATCAACAACCTGAACATGTCAATATTAATCGTATTGAAGTGATGCCTACTGCACAAACCTTTGCACCACTTAATGTCGCAAGAATTCAAAAATAACAAGGAAATATTATGTCAGAAACCCTTTTAAATCCTTATTTCGGTGAATTTGGCGGAATGTATGTACCGGAAATTCTCGTACCGGTACTACAACAGCTAGAAAAAGCCTTTGTTGAAGCAAAAGACGATCCTGAATTCCAACGTGAATTTCAAGATTTACTTAAAAATTATGCGGGCAGACCAACCGCACTTACCCTTTGCCGTAATTTAACCAAAGGCACAAAAGCAAAAATTTATTTAAAACGTGAAGATTTACTTCATGGTGGTGCCCATAAAACCAATCAAGTATTGGGTCAAATTTTATTAGCGAAACGTATGGGTAAAACGCGCATTATCGCCGAAACCGGTGCCGGCCAACATGGCGTGGCAACTGCTCTTGCTTGTGCAATGTTAGATATGCCTTGCCGTGTTTATATGGGCGCGAAAGATGTGGAACGTCAATCCCCTAACGTATTCCGCATGCGTTTAATGGGCGCAGAGGTGATTCCTGTACAAAAAGGTTCTTGCTCATTGAAAGATGCATGCTGTGAAGCAATGCGTGATTGGTCAGCCAACTATGAAAACACCCATTATTTATTGGGTACTGCGGCAGGTCCTCATCCATTCCCAACCATTGTACGTGAATTCCAAAAAATGATTGGTGAAGAAACTAAACGTCAAATTTTAGAAAAAGAAGGCCGTTTACCGGATGCTGTCATCGCTGCTGTCGGTGGTGGCTCGAATGCGATTGGAATGTTTACTGATTTTATTGATGAAAAAGGCGTACGCTTAATTGGTGTGGAACCTGCAGGTCATGGCATCGAAAGTGGTGAACATGGTGCACCATTAGGCCATGCAAAAGTCGGTATTTATTTCGGTATGAAATCACCGTTAATGCAAACTGAAGATGGTCAAGTGGAAGAATCCTACTCTATTTCTGCGGGCTTAGACTTCCCTTCTGTAGGGCCTCAACATGCTTATTTGCAAAGTATTGGTCGTGCAGAATACCCAAGTATCACTGATGATGAAGCATTAAATGCTTTCCAAGCGTTAGCAAAACATGAAGGGATTATTCCTGCATTGGAAAGCTCCCACGCATTAGCGCATGCGCTAAAAATGATTCATCAAGAACCGAATAAAGAACAAATTTTAGTGGTGAATCTCTCTGGTCGTGGTGATAAAGATATTTTCACCGTTGATAAAGTTTTAAAAGAAAAAGGAATGCAATAATGAGCCGTTTTGAAACTAAATTTGCAGAACTTGCAGCGAAAAAAGAAGGGGCTTTTGTACCTTTCGTTACATTATGCGATCCAACATTTGATCGCTCTTTTGAGATTATTTGCACGTTAGTCGAAAATGGCGCAGATGCTTTGGAATTAGGCTTTCCATTTTCTGATCCGCTATTAGACGGTCCCGTTATCCAGGCAGCTAATAACCGTGCATTGAATGCCGGACATAGCACAGAAGATAGCTTTAAATTACTCGCTAAAGTGCGGTCAACATATCCAAAGATTCCGATTAGCTTGCTCCTTTGCGCAAATTTAATTTTTGCGAAAGGCTTAGATAATTTCTATCAACGTTGTGCAGAAGTCGGCGTGGATGCGGTTTTAGTGGCAGATATTCCACTATTAGCAAAAGAAGACTATGTTCAAGCTGCTAAAAAGCATGGCATTCAACCTGTCTTTATTTGCCCACCAAATGCAGATGCCAAAACAGTACAAGGCGTTGCTGAAAACAGCGAAGGCTATACTTATTTAGTTTCTCGTGCAGGTGTAACAAGTGCAGAGAATCAAGCTCATGCCGCAAACTTAGATACACTTGTAGAACAACTCAAAGCCCACAAAGCTCCACCAATTCTACAAGGTTTTGGTATTGCTCAACCTGCTCAAGTAAAAGAAGCCCTTCAACTAGGGGCAGCAGGTGCAATTTCAGGTTCTGCAACTGTAAAAATTATTGAGCGAAATTTAGATAATCAGGCTCAGTGCTTATCTGAACTTGCCGAATTTGTTCGTAATATGAAAGCGGCAACAAAATAATAAATAAAAAAGTGCGGTTAATTTTAACCGCACTTTTGTTTTTCTTTCATTAATCTACAATTCGTAAATGAGATGCTGATTTCTGTGGTTTCTTTTCAGCTTTAGGTTTATCTACCGCTTCTGCAAAGCTTAATGGCTGTTCTGATGTTGGCTCACGATTTAATTCATCGTAAATTTCTTCTGGCTCAAACATCACGCCATCACCATTTTCACGTGCATAAATGGCTAAAGCAGCGCCCATCGGAATATATAACTCACGAGCCACACCTTTGAAACGTGCATTAAACTGAATAAAGTCATTTGTTAATTGCAAATTCCCAGTCGCCCCCGCAGAAAGATTTAAGACGATTTGCCCATCTTTCACGTATTCCACAGGCACATTAGTACCATAATAATTCGCATCCACCACTAAATATGGGGTGAAATCATTATCCACTAGCCAATCATAATAGGCTCTTAGTAAATAAGGGCGTTTTGGAGAAGGTGTATGAGTCATTATTTATCATCCATTAAATTTTTAGGTGCTGCTTCACCCACTGATTGTAAGAATGAATCACGGCTAAATACACGATCCATATAGCCTTTGATTGCTTTGCTTCCTGTACCGCTAAATTCAACGCCCATATTACGTAGTTTCCATAATAATGGTGCAACATAGCAATCAACCAAGCCAAACTCTTCGCTCATAAAATAAGGAGTTTGTTGGAAGATAACCGATACCGCTAACAATTCTTCTTTTAACTGTTTTAATGCTTCTTCACGTTCAACTTCCGTGCCTTTTTCAGCAATTTCTAATGTTGGGTACCAATCTTGTTCGATACGTAACATTAAAAGACGGCTTTTCGCACGAGAAACTGGATAAACTGGCATAAGTGGAGGATGTGGAAAACGCTCATCAAGATATTCCATAATGATGCGTGAGCTGAATAACACTAAATCACGATCCACCAAGGTTGGTAATGTGCCGTAAGGATTTAATTCCATTAAATCTTCTGATAATGCTTGCAGATCAACTTCTTCGTTTTCGTAAGCAACACCTTTTTCAGCTAAAACAATTTTTACCTGATGGCAGTAAATGTCATTTTTATTTGAAAAAAGAGTCATTACTGAACGTTTACTTGATGCATTGGACATTTATTCCTCCGAAGATCCAAACTAACTTATATACTTCTACTAAAAATGGGCGGTTATTTTAACATAACCGACAGGTAAATTGCTAATAATTTCTTATTTTTCCTTTAAAATCAATTAATTATAAGCAATTAATGAAAAATCAAAGAACGGGAATTTTTAATTAATTTGTTTTTTACAGACATAAAAAAAGCAGAGATTTCTCTCTGCTTTCTTGAAACGATAATAAAAAATTAACGTTTGGAGTATTGTGGACGACGACGTGCTTTGTGTAAACCAACTTTTTTACGTTCAACGCGACGTGCGTCACGAGTAACGAAGCCAGCTGCACGAAGAGCAGGACGTAAAGTCTCATCATATTCCATTAATGCACGAGTGATACCGTGACGGATTGCACCCGCTTGACCAGAAATACCACCACCTTTAACAGTGATGTATAGGTCTAATTTATCAGTTAATTCCACTAATTCTAACGGTTGACGTACGATCATACGAGCTGTTTCGCGACCGAAATATACGTCTAATTCACGTTGGTTGATAGTGATTTTACCACTGCCCGGTTTGATAAATACACGAGCTGAAGAGCTTTTGCGGCGACCAGTGCCGTAGTTTTGATTCTCTGCCATTTCCTAAACCTCGTGATTAAATGTCTAATACTTGTGGTTGTTGTGCTGCGTGTTGGTGTTCTGCACCTGCATACACTTTTAATTTACGGAACATTGCACGGCCTAATGGACCTTTTGGCAACATACCTTTAACCGCAATTTCAATCACCGCTTCAGGACGGCGAGCGATCATTTCTTTGAAAGTCGCTTGTTTGATACCACCTACATAGCCAGTGTGCCAGTAGTAAAGTTTATCTGTTTCTTTACGACCAGTTACTGCCACTTTGTCTGCGTTGATAACGATGATGTAATCACCAGTATCTACGTGTGGAGTGTACTCAGCCTTGTGTTTACCACGAAGACGGCGTGCTAATTCAGTAGCTAAACGACCTAAAGTTTTACCTGTCGCATCTACCACATACCAGTCACGTTTTACTGTTTCCGGTTTTGCTACAAAAGTTTTCATTAATTAATTACCAAAATATAAGTTTGATACCCAGTGTTCCATACTGATTGAAACACAACCATTAATCTTAATCTCCACCCCTTCGAGTGTGATCTCGATAAAATAATGCACGGTGGGAATCCGTGCATTTACAGGGTCGGCGTATTATACCTATTTTTAGAAAAAATGCTAACTTTTTGTGCAAATAAATTGATTTTCTTTTAAAATACAACGCACAATAAACAATCATTAATTTCATTCATTATTTTGATGAAATCATTGAAATTGACGCATATTAGTTCTTATCTTATGATAAGTGCATTCTAATAAAAAACGTAAGAAGGCATGCTATGAGCTACGCAAACGAAATTAACACATTAAATCAACATCTTGCTGATACTAACAAAAAAATTAATGTCTCCTTTGAATTCTTTCCGCCTAAAAATGAAAAAATGGAAAGCATGCTTTGGGATTCCATTCATCGCTTAAAAGTATTAAATCCTAAATTTGTTTCCGTCACCTATGGTGCAAACTCTGGCGAACGTGATCGTACACATAGCATCGTGAAAGCCATTAAAGCAGAAACAGGCATAGAAGCCGCACCACATTTAACAGGTATTGATGCAACACCTGAAGAATTAAAAGAAATTGCAAAAGATTATTGGGATAGCGGTATTCGTCGCATTGTGGCATTACGCGGTGATGAGCCAAAAGGCTATGCCAAAAAACCTTTCTATGCGGCTGATTTAGTTGAACTACTCCGCTCCGTAGCTGACTTTGATATCTCAGTTGCAGCATACCCTGAAGTTCATCCTGAAGCAAAATCAGCACAAGCAGATTTAATCAATTTGAAACGTAAAATTGATGCAGGTGCGAATCATGTCATTACTCAATTCTTCTTTGATATTGATAGTTATCTTCGTTTCCGAGACCGCTGTGCATCCATTGGTATTGAGGCTGAAATTGTTCCGGGTATTCTACCTGTAACTAACTTCAAACAACTTCAAAAAATGGCATCATTTACGAATGTAAAAATTCCATCATGGTTGGCTAAAGCATATGAAGGATTAGATGATGATCCTACTACTCGCAATCTTGTCGCGGCGAGTGTGGCAATGGATATGGTAAAAATCCTTTCTCGTGAGGGTGTAAATGACTTCCACTTCTACACGTTAAATCGTAGCGAACTCACGTATGCGATTTGTCATACATTAGGCATTCGCCCTGCAGCGAATCCATAAAAGAAAAAGTGCGGTTAATTTTAACCGCACTTTTTTATTTTCACTATACTCGTCTAACTTGCCAAAAGGCTTTCTTCCAATAAGGGCTGTTCATCGAAGAATAAATCACGCCACCTTTGGTTGAGGCATGTAAAAATTTATCTTCTTTCACATAAATCCCGACATGATACCCATTTGGTCCACGCCCTGTCTTAAAGAAAATTAAATCGCCAGTTTGGATATCTTCTTTGCGAACAAGTTTTCCATAACCCGCTTGATCTTTCGTTGTACGAGGAAGGCGAATGTTAAAACGGTCAATAAAGGTCTTTTGCACAAAACCAGAACAATCAATACCGCCACGAGACTGTCCACCTAAGACATAAGGTGTACCCGCCCATTCATATTGTTGTTCACTTAACATGGCAATGGCTATAATCGGATCACCAATCTGACCTTTATAGTTCATCGCATACTCTTCACGAACACCACTTGAACAAGCAAAAAGCAAAAAACTTCCTGCGACTAAAAAAGCACATTTAATCTTATTCATGTTCAATCCTGACAAAAGTGCGGTCAAAAACGACCGCACTTTTCTTACTATTGTTTTGGCTTGGTGTTTTCCACACGAGCACGTAATTTTTGCCCTGGCTTGAATGCCACTACTCGGCGAGCAGAAACAGGAATGCTTTCACCTGTTTTTGGATTACGCCCTGGACGGGAAGCTTTATTACGAAGTTCAAAATTACCAAAACCTGATAATTTTACTTCACCACCAGATTCTAACGATAAACGAATTTCCTCAAAAAAGTCTTCCACTAATGCTTTAGCTTCAGCTTTTTGTAATTGATACTTATCTAATAAGTATTCAGTAATATCAATTTTTGTAATCGTTGTCATGTTAGTCTCCTGTTTAGTCTCTAAGCTCCGCATTAAAGCGTTGTTTAACTTCGTTTAATACAGCAGAGATTACCGCATTAATCTCATCATCTTCAAGCGTTTTTTCATTATCTTGAATGGTTAAACTGATTGCTAAGCTCTTATGTCCGCTAGCAACGCCAATGCCTTGATATACATCGAATAAATTGACTTGTGTTAATTTTTCTCCGCCCGCTTGCTTACATGCTTCGATAATATCGCCTGCTGGCACATTATCAGCAACGACTAAAGCTAAGTCACGACGGTTTGCTGGGAATTTTGAAATCTCTTTAGCTTGAACCACACGACGATTTGCAATGGCATCCCATAAAATTTCAAAAACAACCGCTTTGCCATTTAATCCTAATTTTTGAGCGATAAGTGGATGAATAGTTCCAATAAAACCAATTTCTTTTCCATCTAATTCAATTGAAGCAGATTGCCCTGGGTGCAATGCGCTGTGTGCTTTTGCCACAAATTTAACACGACTACCTACTTCTGTGAGAGAAAGAATACTTTCTAAATCACCTTTAAGGTCAAAGAAATCAACCGTTTCTGCTTTACCTGTCCAACATTCTGATTTTGCTGTACCGGTAATCACACCGGCAAGAACAAACTCTTGGCGCACACCAAATTCTGCATTGGCATCAGGAATAAAACGTAATCCTGTTTCAAATAAACGCACGCGGTTTTGTTGACGATTTTGATTGTATAGCACTGCACCGAGTAATCCACTTAATAATGAAACGCGCATTGCTGACATTTCAACTGAAATTGGGTTTGGCAATACAAGCGCTTCAATTTCTGGATGAAGTAAAGTCTGTACTTTTGGATCAACGAAGCTATAAGTAATCGCTTCTTGATAATCTGCATCAACAAGAGCAGTTTTAATTCGGCTTAAATCTAAATCTGACTCTTTATGTTCACGCATACGAAGATGTGCTAATGGTGCATTATTTGGAATGCTGTTATAGCCATAAATACGTGCTACTTCTTCAATGAGATCTTCTTCGATTTCAATATCAAAACGCCAGCTTGCTGAGGTCACGGTCCAAACATCATTAGCATATTTCACGGCAAAACCTAAACGCTCAAAAATCTCGGTCACGGTTTCAGTTTCAATATGATGACCTAATAAGCTATCTAATTTTTCACGACGTAAAGTGACTTCATTGACTTTTGGCAAATATTGCTCGCTCACCACCTCGCAAATTTCACCTGCTTCGCCACCACAAATGTCAAGTAACAATGCTGTTGCTCTTTCCATTGCGTGACGTTGTAGCGTAAAATCAACACCACGTTCAAAGCGATGCGAAGAATCGGTGTGTAAACCATATTGTCTTGCACGTCCCGCAATCGCTAATGGAGCAAAGAATGCTGCTTCTAAAATTACATCTCTTGTTGTTTCAGCATCAACACCACTTGCTTGACCACCAAAGATACCCGCCATTGCTAATGGACCAGTTTGATCTGCAATAACTAAAGTATTCGGCTGTAATTTTGCAGTTGTGCCATCTAATAAAACAAGTTCTTCGCCGTTATTGGCTAAACGTACTTGAACAGGTTGAGACACTTTTGATGCATCAAAAGCATGCATTGGTTGACCTAATTCAAGTAAAACATAGTTGGTAATGTCCACAATAGGATCGATAGAACGAATACCACAACGACGTAATTTTTCTTGTAACCAAATTGGTGATTGCGCTTTAACATTCACATTTTTCACCACGCGCAATAAATAACGCGGACATGCTTCTGGCGCATTTAATTCAATTTGAACTTTATCTGAAATCGTTGCAGGTACAGCATCAAAGTGCGGTTGATTAACAACTTGTTTATTAACCACGCCAACTTCACGCGCAACACCTGCAATGCTTAAACAATCTGCACGGTTTGGCGTTAAACTAATTTCAATGGCTCTATCATCTAAATCTAAATATTCACGTAGATTTGTGCCTACTGGTGCATCTAACGGTAATTCAATAATACCATCTGCATCCACATCAATGCCTAATTCAGAGAATGAGCAAAGCATCCCTTCTGAAGGTTGTCCACGTAATTTAGTCTTCTTAATTTTAAAATCACCAGGTAATACAGCGCCTTCAGTTGCACATGCTACTTTTAAACCTTGACGGCAATTTGGTGCACCACAAACGATATCTAATAAACGGTCGCCACCAACATTTACTTTAGTGACACGTAATTTGTCTGCATCAGGGTGTTGCGCACATTCAACAACTTCACCCACAACAACACCTGTAAAGTCGCCAGCTACTTTTTCAACACCATCAACTTCTAAACCAAGCATCGTGATTTGATCACATAACTGCTCTGTTGAAATTGATGGATTAACCCATTCTCTCACCCAATTTTCACTAAATTTCATTATCTCTGTATCCTTTATTGATGAACGTGTTACGTTCTAAATTAATCATTATCGTCAATTTAACCCAACGGTTAATTACTTAAATTGTTTTAAAAAACGTAAGTCGTTTTCAAAGAATGAACGTAAATCTGTGACGTTGTAGCGTAACATGGTTAAACGCTCAACCCCCATGCCTACTGCAAAGCCAGAATATTCATTTGGATCAATACCTACGTTACGTAACACATTAGGATGCACCATACCACAACCTAATACTTCTAACCATTTACCGTTTTTGCCCATTACATCGACTTCTGCAGAAGGTTCAGTAAATGGGAAATAGGAAGGACGGAAACGAACTTGTAAATCTTCTTCAAAAAATGCACGTAAGAAATCGTGTAATAAGCCTTTTAACTCGGTGAAGTTTGCTTTTTTATCTACATAAAGCAATTCAATTTGATGGAACATTGGTGTGTGTGTTTGATCGTAGTCGTTACGATATACACGACCAGGTGCCATAATACGAATAGGCGGCTGCATTTTTTCCATGGTACGAATTTGCACACCTGAGGTTTGTGTACGAAGTAATAATTCAGGATTAAACCAGAATGTATCGTGATCAGCACGTGCAGGGTGATGTTTAGGGATATTTAATGCATCGAAATTGTAATAATCACTTTCAATTTCTGGACCGGTTTCCACAGAAAAACCTAACTCTGAAAAGAATTTTGTTACGCGATTGATGGTAATGGTCACTGGGTGTAAACCACCCGTTTCTGTTTTACGACCTGGAAGGCTCACATCAATACGCTCTTTTTCTAATTTCGCATTGAGTTCAGCTTGCTCCCACTCTGCTTTTTTAGCATTTAAAAAATCTAATGCCGCTTGTTTTGCCTCATTGATTTTAGCCCCCATTGCTGGACGCTCTTCTGCAGCAACATTACGCAATTCTTGCATAAGTTGGGTGAAATGCCCTTTTTTACCAAAATATTCCACACGAATTTCATCTAATGTGGCTAAACTTTTATTTTCGATTTGTTCAATCGCTGATTTTGCTTTCTCAACAAGATCTTTCAGATGTTGCATAGTTTCCCCTGATTATCTTTTCTAACTAAAAATACACTTAATGATAATACTAACTCATTAAAAAATCACGCGTTTATTAGTGAATTGATGTTTCAGATGAAAAATGACAAAGATTTTTGCTATTTTTTGAGATATATCACAGTAATTTTTAACATTTTGGATAGAATGAAG
>CAKQTN010000034.1:0-11687 GCA_934276625.1 uncultured Haemophilus sp. | reverse complement strand
CCTAGAGAAGAGTGATAAGATAGAGGAGTGATAAGATGAAATTAATCCCAATTAACATTCTAAGTGCGGTCATTTTTTCTTTTGTTTTTTCTGCTTGTGTTTCTCAGTCTTCTGTTGATTTTAATAAACAACAAGCAGCAAAAGCCCGAGTTGAATTGGCATTAGGCTATCTGCAACAAGAGGATTTTGTTCAAGCAAAACTGAATTTAGATAAAGCCTTTGAACATGATGAACGCTATTATCTTGTGCACTCGGCACTTGCGCATTTTTATCAATTACAAGGCGATACGGAAAAAGCGAAGCAAGCTTATTTACAGTCGATTAAGTTAGACGATAAGCAAGGTGATGTGTATAACAACTTTGGTGCATTTTTATGTGGGCAAGGTGAGTTTGAACAAGCTTATTCACAATTTAATGCGGCACTTGCAGCACCGAATTATTATCATCAAGCTGATACTTACGAAAACATAGCACTTTGTGCTTTTGCTGGAAAACAAACCGACGTTTATCAACAAGCGTTGGATAAATTACGCCAAGTTGATCCTTCTAGAGCAGAAAAGCTCCGCACGCTCAAATAATCATTGCCAAAAGCCCCTTTCGACTTTAAAATTTGGTATTTAGTTTTTTATTTCTATTTCTCTATTTTTATACCTATGAATACAATCGTCGAACAAACTGAAACAACTAAAATCTCCTTTGGGGATAAACTTCGCCAAACACGCGAAGCATTAAATCTTTCTTTAGAAGATGTGGCAAAAGCCATTTCTTTACGTCCAAACATTTTGGCAAAATTAGAAAATAATGAATTTGTCCAAAAAAATATACCTTCAACCTTTTTGAGAGGTTACGTACGTAGTTATGCGAAATTTTTACGTATTCCTGATGCTGAATGGGCTAATTTAACTTTTGGTGAAGCACATAAAAATGATTTAAGTAAAAATACACGTGCGACGCGTTCAGTTAACCAATATTCTTCTCACAGCCGTTGGGTAGGCACACTCACAACAATTATTTTACTCGCTGCTGTTGGAATGACTGGCTTATGGTGGTGGCAAAATTATCAAAAATCAAACGAAGAACGTGATAATTTAGTGCAAACCTACGTTGAAAAAGAAAAAACAGCAGAGGTACCGGTTACTCATTCGAATGACATCCCAGTCGCGGTGAATAACCAGCCTTTAACGTCAAATAATGAAACAGCACCTGTAACGGAAGCAAAAAATAATGCTGCTGAACCTGTTGTTTCAAATACTCAAGAGAATCAAGTTCAACCAGTAAACGCAGAAGTTTCAACTGGCGCAACTTCGGCCCCTACCGTTGAACAAGTTCAAGCCCCTGTTGTGGAACAAACCTTACCTAACACAGAACCTACAACAGAGCCAACCGTACCAGATGCTCAAAGTGCGGTTGAAAACCCCGCTATTTCTGAAGCACCAACTACAGTGAAAGGCGATCTCGTTATTGAGATCACGAAAAATTCAAGCTGGATTAGTGTGAAAGACAAAAACCGTAAAGTATTAGCGCAAAAAGAATATAAACAAGGTGAAACCTTAACCTTTAATGGTGATGAATATGCCTTGATTATCGGTGCGCCAGGTAACGTTCGCATTACTTATAAAGGCGAAGCGTATCCGCTTACAGTTGATGGCCGTGTGGCTAAATTTAAATTACCAAAACCTTAACGAATAATTTACGAAAGAATGTCAGCAGTAAAACCTACTATCAAACGTCGTGAATCGACAAAAATTTATGTGGGCAATGTACCAATCGGTGGTGATGCACCGATTGCCGTACAATCCATGACAAATACTCGCACAACTGATGTTGAAGCGACCGTTGCACAGATTAAATCTTTGGAGCGTGTCGGTGCAGATATTGTGCGTGTTTCTGTACCTACCATGGATGCCGCCGAAGCCTTTAAAATCATTAAACAGCAAGTGAATGTGCCATTAGTGGCGGATATTCATTTTGATTATCGCATTGCGTTAAAAGTGGCTGAATATGGGGTGGATTGCTTACGTATTAATCCAGGCAATATCGGTCGTGAAGATCGTATTCGTGCAGTGGTGGATTGCGCGCGTGATAAAAATATCCCTATCCGTATCGGTGTCAATGCTGGCTCGTTAGAAAAAGATATTCAAGAGAAATTTGGTGAACCAACACCAGAAGCCTTATTAGAATCAGCGTTACGCCACGTTGAGATCTTGGATCGTTTAAACTTCGATCAATTTAAAGTGAGCGTAAAAGCATCAGATGTTTTCCTTGCAGTGGAATCTTACCGTTTACTGGCAAAAGCCATTAAACAGCCGTTGCATTTAGGCATTACGGAGGCTGGTGGCGCGCGTGCGGGTTCAGTGAAATCTGCAATTGGTTTAGGTATGCTGTTAGCGGAAGGTATTGGTGATACCTTACGTGTCTCTTTAGCCGCAGATCCTGTAGAAGAAATTAAAGTTGGTTTTGATATTTTGAAATCATTACGTATTCGTTCTCGCGGGATTAACTTTATTGCCTGTCCAACTTGCTCTCGTCAAGAGTTTGATGTGATCGGCACGGTGAATGCACTGGAACAACGTTTAGAAGATATTATCACCCCAATGGATGTGTCTATTATTGGTTGTGTGGTAAATGGCCCGGGTGAAGCATTAGTGTCTGACCTCGGTGTGACCGGTGGTAATAAGAAAAGTGGCTATTATTTAGATGGCGAGCGTCAAAAAGAACGTTTTGATAACGACGCGATTATTGACCAATTAGAAGCAAAAATTCGTGCCAAAGTTGCACAACAAGATCCAAAAAATCGAATTATTTAAGGAAAACTCGTGGCAAAAAATATTCAAGCAATTCGTGGGATGAACGACTGCTCCCCAACTGAATCTCCACTTTGGCAATGGATTGAAGGGCAGGTTCGCCAAATTTTAAGCAGCTACGGCTATTCAGAAGTGCGTATGCCAATCGTGGAAAGTACGCCATTATTTGCTCGTGCAATTGGTGAAGTCACAGATGTTGTCTCAAAAGAAATGTACACATTCTGGGATAATGATGAACAATTAACACTTCGTCCAGAAGGTACGGCAGGATGCGTGCGTGCTGCGATTGAACATGGTTGGATTTACAACAATGAACAACGTTTATGGTACATGGGACCAATGTTCCGTCATGAGCGTCCACAAAAAGGTCGTTACCGTCAATTCCATCAAGCAGGTGTGGAAGTATTTGGTATTGCAACCCCTGAAATTGATGCGGAGCTAATTATTTTAACGGCACGTTTGTGGAAAGCCTTAGGTATTGATCAACATGTTTCACTTCAATTAAATTCGATTGGTTCATTAGAAGCACGTGCAAACTATCGTTCTGCATTAGTGGCTTTCTTAGAAAATCACCAAGATTTAATGAGCGACGAAGAGAAAGAACGTCTTGTAAAAAATCCATTACGTATTTTGGATACTAAAAATCAAGCATTACAAGATGTATTGGACGGCGCACCAAAATTATTGGATTATTTAGATGATGAAAGTCGCGAGCATTTTTCGCAGTTATGCGGTCTATTAGATGCGGTGGGCATTCAATATGAAATTAATCCAAAATTGGTGCGTGGTTTAGATTATTATAATAAAACTGTATTTGAATGGGTGACATCCGCATTAGGTGCGCAAGGTACTGTATGTGGTGGCGGACGTTATGACGGCTTAGTTGAGCAACTTGGTGGTCACGCAACCAGTGGTGTTGGTTTCGCAATGGGCTTAGAGCGTTTAGTGTTGCTCGTTCAAGAAGTGAATAAATCGATTCCAGTAAAAAGTGCGGTAGATATTTACGTTGTTTATCAAGGTGAAGGTACAACGTTAGCCGCATTCCAACTCGCTGAAAAACTTCGCTCAGAATTACCGCACTTAAGCACCATGTTGCATTGCAGTGGTGGTAACTTTAAAAAACAATTTAGACGCGCAGATAAGTCTGGTGCGACTCTAGCCCTTGTGCTTGGCGAAAGCGAAGTACAAAATAATCAAGTTGTGGTAAAACACTTACTTGGCGAAGCAGAGCAACAAACCATTGATGTGGACAATCTAATTGAACACGTGAAAGCCCAATTTTAATTTTAGAAGGATAGGAAAATGGCATATACCATTGAAGAAGAACAAGAACTGAACCAGTTAAAAGAATGGTGGAAAGACAATGGCAAAAGCATTATTGCCGCTTTTATTCTTGGTGTAGGCGGGATGTTGGGCTGGCGCTATTGGCAGTCTTATCAAGCCAATCAAATCATGCAAGCGTCTGCTGAATATGATGCCTTAGTTTATACAGCAAACAAAGATGCAGCAGCACAGCAAGCTAAAGTGGCTGAATTTGTGAAAGCACATGATAAAACCAGCTATGCAGTATTTAGTTTATTAGATGAAGCAAAAGGTTTTGTAGCAAAACAAGATTACGCATCAGCTGAAAACAGCTTGAAACAAGCGATTGCTCAATCACAAGATGATATCTTAACGTCTCTTGCGGCGCTTCGTTTGTCTGCCGTGCAATTCCAACAAGGTCAATTTGATGCAGCATTAGCAAGTCTAAATCAAGTGAAAAGCCAAGGTTTTAGTGCGCGTAAAGATCTTTTAGCGGGCGATATTCAAGTCGCAAAAGGCGATGTGAATGGTGCTAAATCAAGCTTTGAGAATGCACAGAAAAACGGTAACCCGTTAGAGAAACAAATGGCGCAGATGAAATTAAATAATCTGTAATATTTTAATTAGCCCGAATTGCTCGGGCTTTTTTATTGGATTTTTGATCTGATGATTCAGAAACCGATTGTGCCGCCCCCTGTCATTTTTATTGGTTGCGCACTTATCATGGCATATTTGCCCAATCTTTATCCGTTATCAACCAATGTGCTTTTTGCTTATTTGATCGTATTGGTTTCTTTCTTTGTTGCTTTTTTCAGCCTTTGGCAATTCTATAAAAGTAAAGCAAATATTAATCCAATTCACTTGGAAAAAAGTGATGTGTTTGTGGTAAATGGTATTTATCGTTTCAGCCGTAACCCAATGTATTTAAGTTTAGCGGGGTTGTTAGTGGCATGGGCTGTTTATTTGCAAAGTGCGGTCAGTTTTCTCGGTGTTTTTCTGTTTATTTATTTCATCACACAATGGCAAATTAAACCTGAAGAATACTGGCTTGAGAAGAAGTTTGGTGAGTCTTATTTAGTTTATAAGAAAAAAGTCAGACGTTGGATTTAACCAATAAAAAAATCGCCTAAAAAAGGCGATTTTTTACATTTTAAAAAGCGATTATTTAGCTGAACATCCGCAGTTTGCTAATTTTTTAGCTAAACGCTCTGCCACGAAATCCCAGTTCACGACGTTCCAGAATTCTTTGATGTAGTCTGGACGACGGTTTTGGAATTTCAAGTAGTAAGCGTGTTCCCAAACGTCTAAACCTAAAAGTGGGAAACCTTCACAACCTGCGATTTCTTTGCCCATTAATGGAGAATCTTGGTTTGCGGTAGAAACAACAGATAATTTACCTTGGTTAATTACTAACCATGCCCAACCAGAACCGAAACGAGTCGCTGCAGCTTTTTCAAATTCAGCTTTGAAGTTTTCTACAGAACCGAAATCACGTTCGATAGCTGCTTTTAAATCACCTTGTAAAGTAGTGCCTTTTTTCAATGATTTCCAGAATAAGCTGTGGTTTGCGTGACCGCCTGCGTTGTTACGTAATGCAGTACGTTTTTCAGCTGGGATTTTATCTAATTGGCTGATTAATTGGCCTGCACACATTTCAGAAAATTCAGCAGGTAAAGTTTCTAACACTGCATTTGCATTATTTACATATGCTTGGTGGTGTTTAGAGTGGTGAATTTCCATTGTTTGTGCATCAAAATGTGGTTCTAACGCATCATAAGCGTAGCCTAATTCAGGTAGAGTATAAGACATAATATGTTCCTTTTTTAAATGAAGTTAAGGTAATGTTTTTGATAAAACAACATCAAAAAGTAACTAAATAGTAGCAGAAAATTTGATTTAGATCAGTAAATCTTTTAATTATTTGATTATCTGATGAAAAAGCTAGGAAAATTTGGTTTGTTTTAAATCAATAAATACACCGATCTACGCCTAAATAGTTATGCCTTTTAGCCCTTAAAATCTCGTCAAAATTTCCCCATGTGGTAGAATACCCGCTGATTTTTCACAAGATTTTATTTTTAAGGCTGAGACTATGTTTCCTGCTCATCAACTTCAATTAGAACAATTAGCGTGCCAGCGTGGCGATCGCGTATTGTTCACTGATCTTTCACTGCAATTTCAAAGTGGTGATTTCGTGCAAATTGAAGGGCACAATGGTATCGGTAAAACAAGTTTATTGCGGATTTTAGCCGGCCTTGCACAACCTGTAGAAGGTAAAGTGCGGTGGAATTCAGAAGAGATTACAAAACAACGCGAAGAATACCATCATCAGCTACTTTATCTCGGCCATCATTCTGGTGTGAAACCTGAATTAACGGCATGGGAAAATTTAAAATTTTATCAGCAAATTAGTCAAAGCCAGCAAGGCACCGATATTTTATGGGATGTATTGGAAACAGTGGGCTTACTCGGTCGCGAAGATTTGCTGGCAGCTCAACTTTCAGCAGGTCAGCAAAAGCGCATTGCCTTGGCGAGACTATGGATATCGGAAGCACCACTTTGGATTTTGGATGAACCTTTTACAGCAATAGACAAAAAAGGGGTTGAAGTTTTGACCGCACTTTTTGAAAATCATGCTAAAAAAGGTGGAATGGTGATTTTAACGAGCCATCAGGAAGTACCAAGTAGCCTATTGAAGAAAATCAATCTTGCTGATTATAAATATAACCCTTAGATTTTTATGATATTTTTACAGATTATAAAGCGTGAGCTGAAGATTGCGACCCGTAAACAAGCGGAAATATTGAACCCGCTTTGGTTCTTTTTGATCGTGATTACGCTGTTTCCATTGGTGATTGGGCCGGATCCTAAGTTACTTTCTCGCATTGCACCAGGTGTTGCTTGGGTGGCGGCATTGCTTTCTGCGTTGCTGTCTTTTGAACGTTTATTCCGAGATGACTTTATTGATGGCTCTTTAGAACAATTGATGCTCACGGCTCAACCTTTAGCGCTAACGGCACTCGCAAAAGTTGTTGCACACTGGCTATTAACAGGTTTGCCGTTGATTTTACTTTCACCTATTGCGGCTTTATTGCTTTCGTTGGAAGTGAATATTTGGTGGGCGCTGGTGGTCACCTTGCTAGTGGGAACACCGATTTTAAGCTGCATTGGCGCGATTGGCGTGGCATTGACGGTAGGATTACGTAAAGGTGGCGTATTGCTGAGTTTACTTGTGGTACCATTATTCATTCCGGTTTTAATTTTTGCCTCAGCAATTTTAGATGCCGCTGCGTTAAATCTCCCTTATGGTGGACAGCTTGCTATTTTAGGCGCAATTTTGGCTGGCGCGATAACCTTATCGCCTTTCGCTATTACAGCGGCACTACGAATTAGTTTAGATAATTAATCATCATTACGGTGAGAGTGCGGTCAGATTTTTAACTGTTTTTTATTTTTTGGAATTAAGGATCTTTTATGTGGAAGTGGTTACATCCTTACGCAAAACATGAAACTCAATATCATTTATGTGGCAAATTAAGCCCATTTTTTGGTGTGATTGCGGTTTTATTATTGGCTGTTGGCATCGTGTGGGGCTTAGCTTACGCACCGGCAGATTATCAGCAAGGCAATAGTTTCCGAATTATGTATGTGCATGTGCCGGCGGCGATTTGGTCAATGGGCGTGTATGGTTCGATGGCGATTGCAGCGATTATTGCGTTAGTTTGGCAAATTAAAGCCGCACATCTTTCGATGGTTGCCATGGCGCCTATTGGTGCGATGTTTACCTTTATCGCGTTAGTCACAGGCGCAATTTGGGGTAAACCAATGTGGGGAACCTGGTGGGTGTGGGATGCACGTTTAACTGCTGAACTGATTCTTTTCTTCTTATATATCGGTGTATTAGCCCTTTACTCTGCATTTTCTGATCGTGCAGTGGGCGCAAAATCAGCGGGCATCTTGTGTATTGTTGGCGTAGTGAATTTACCAATCATTCACTTTTCCGTAGAGTGGTGGAATACTTTACATCAAGGGGCAAGTATCACGAAGTTTGAAAAACCGTCTATTGCAACGCCGATGTTAATTCCACTGATTTTATGTATTTTTGGATTTTTATTTTTATCCATTTGGTTTACGCTCGTGCGTTACCGCGTTGAATTGCTAAAAGAAGACAGCAAACGTCCATGGGTAAAAGAGTTAGCAAGTAAGCTAAAATAGTTTTTCATTTTTATTTTAGGATTTTAGGGAGCGGAAAATGTTTTTCCAAAGTTGGAGTGATTTTATTAATATGGGAGGCTACGGTTTTTACGTGTGGCTTTCCTACGGCATTAGCCTTGTGGCAATGATCATTTTGGCGATACAAAGCGTCAAGGGGCGTAAAGCGGTGTTAAAAGAAGTGTTACGCGAGCAACAACGTGAAGCTCGTTTAAACCAAGCAAATAAAGGAAATACACTATGAATCCAAGACGTAAATCAAGACTTTCGATCATCATCTTTGTGATTTTAGGTATTTCGATTGCGACAGGTTTGGTGCTTTATGCGCTTCGCCAAAATATTGATTTATTTTATACCCCTTCGGAAGTTGTAGAAGGGAAAGACGGAAATCCTGATCAAAAACCTGAAGTTGGGCAACGTATTCGTGTTGGTGGTATGGTGGTTGAAGGCTCTGTTAGTCGAGATCCGAAAAGTCTCAAAGTTCGCTTTGATGTGAATGATATTGGTCCATCAATTACAGTTGAATACGAAGGTATTCTGCCGGATCTTTTCCGTGAGGGACAGGGTATTGTTGCGCAAGGTGTGTTAAAAGAACCAACCTTATTAGAAGCAACAGAAGTGCTTGCTAAACATGATGAAAATTATGTGCCGCCAGAATTAGGTGAGAAAATGAAGAAAATGCATAAACCAATGGGGGCAGAACTAAAAGGCGAGAGTGAAGCCGATCGTCGTTATAAAGAAACCCAGCAAAAATCGCAAGAAGGTCGCTAATGATTGCTGAATTAGGAAATTATGCGCTTGCTTTAAGCCTTGCCGTTTCATTCTTTTTAGCTATTTTCCCATTATGGGGGGCTGAAAAAGGTCATTCTCAACTTATGTCATTGGCTCGTCCAATGACTTATGGTTTATTTTTTACTTTAACCATTGCGTTTGCTGCATTGTTCTACCTCTTTGCTGTCAATGATTTTAGTGTGCAATATGTGGTGAATAACTCTAACAGTAGCTTACCGATTTATTATCGTTTATCTGCCGTTTGGGGTTCACATGAGGGCTCATTATTACTTTGGATTTGGTTATTAACACTTTGGGGCGCAGCCGTAGCCTTATTTAGCAAACACTTGCCACAAGAAGCCGTAGCTCGTGTGTTAGGTATTATGGGGATTATTAGCATCGGCTTTTTACTCTTCGTTTTATTTACCTCAAATCCATTTACCCGTACATTCCCTGATTTCCCAGTAGATGGCAGAGAACTCAACCCGATGTTGCAAGATGTAGGCTTAATTTTCCATCCTCCATTGCTTTATATGGGATATGTTGGTTTTTCTGTGGCTTTTGCTTTTGCGATTGCCTCATTAATGACGGGCAAATTAGACTCTGCTTGGGCAAGATGGTCTCGCCCTTGGACGATAGCAGCTTGGGTCTTTTTAACACTTGGGATCGTGCTTGGTTCTTGGTGGGCCTATTATGAGCTAGGCTGGGGTGGCTGGTGGTTCTGGGATCCTGTAGAAAACTCCTCTTTAATGCCTTGGCTTGCAGGAACCGCATTAATCCACTCTTTATCGGTGACTGAAAAACGTGGCTCTTTTAAAGCTTGGACTGTGCTTTTAGCAATCCTTGCTTTCTCACTTTGCTTACTGGGTACGTTCTTAGTTCGTTCCGGTATCTTAGTGTCAGTACATGCCTTTGCTTCAGATCCTACACGTGGTTTATATATTCTTGCTTATTTGGTTGTAGTGATTGGTGGCTCATTAACCTTGTATGCTTACAAAGGCAACCAAATTCGCTCACGTGATAATGCAGAACGCTATTCTCGTGAAACTTTATTATTATTAAATAACATCCTATTAATGACCGCACTTTGCGTGGTGTTCTTAGGAACGTTATTGCCGTTAGTTCACAAACAATTAGGTTTGGGCTCTATTTCGATCGGTGCACCGTTCTTTGATCAAATGTTCCTGATTATTATGACCCCATTTGCCTTATTACTGGGTATTGGACCGTTAGTCAAATGGCGTCGTGATCAGTTCTCTGAAATTCGTACACCGGTTGTTGTGAGTGTCATTGTGATGGCGATTGCAGGTTTTGCTTTACCGTATTTCTTACAAAATAAACTCACTGTTAGTGTTGTGCTTGGCACCATGATGTCCGTCATTATTGTGTTACTGAGTCTCTACGAAATGAAACAACGGGCAACACACCGCGAATCTTTCTTTAAAGGTATCACTAAACTTTCTCGTTCCCATTGGGGAATGATTTTAGCTCACCTTGGTGTAGCGATGACCGTTTGGGGAATTGCCTTTAGCCAAAACTTCAGTGTAGAACGTGATGTGCGAATGGCTGTGGGTGATACAGTGCAGATTGCTAATTATGACTTTAAATTTGCTGGCGTGAGTGATGCAAATGGTCCTAACTATATGGGCGGTAAAGCACAAATCGACATTTCAAAAGCGGGTAAACCAGAAGCAACATTATTTGCTGAAAAACGTTTTTATACCGTCAGTAAAATGCCAATGACGGAAGCGGCAATTAATTGGGGCTTTACTCGCGATCTTTATGTCGCTTTAGGTGAAAAAATAGATGATAACTCATGGGCACTACGTCTTTACTATAAACCATTTATCCGTTGGATTTGGATTGGCGGATTGTTTATGGCATTAGGTGGCTTGCTCTGTATGTTTGACCGTCGTTATCGTTTTAGTCGATTAGTTAAACAGTCTTAATTGTAATAAGGGGCGTATGCCCTTAGAAATAGATGTGAAATAGATGTGAAATTGATAGTGTTATGAATAAAAAATTACTTATCCCACTTATTATTTTTCTTGCCGTGGCTGCTGCTTTTTTAGTTCAGTTAGGACGTAACGCGCAAGGTGATGATCCAAAAGCGTTAGAATCTGCGCTTGTGGGAAAACCTGTGCCACAGAAAACATTAACGGATTTATTGGAAAATAAAATCTACGGTAATGAAATTTTCCAACAAGATAGACCGATTCTCTTAAATGTGTGGGCAACTTGGTGTCCAACTTGTTATGCCGAGCATCAATACTTGAATCAATTGGCTAAACAAGGTGTCACAATCATTGGTATCGACTATAAAGATGAATCACCAAAAGCTGTAAAATGGCTGAAAGATTTGGGCAATCCTTATAGTCTTGTGCTTAAAGATGAAAAAGGTTCTTTTGCGTTAGATTTGGGTGTTTATGGCGCACCGGAAACATTTATCGTTGATGGTAAAGGTGTGATTCATTATCGCTTAGCAGGTGATGTGAATGAACGCGTTTGGAATGAGACCTTAAAACCGATTTATGACAAACTCGCGGAGAAACCATAATGAAAAAATCATGGCTTTTTTTAACCGCACTTTTTGTGAGT
>CAKQTN010000033.1:0-11745 GCA_934276625.1 uncultured Haemophilus sp. | reverse complement strand
GGTGCATTAGGTGTCAAAGTATCAGATGATTTAAATGCAGAAAAAGACAACTTTGATTTGCTGATTGATTTCACGCGTCCGGAAGGCACGCTTGAGCATATCGCATTTTGTGTCGCTAATAATAAAAAGATGGTAATTGGTACCACAGGTTTTGATGATGCAGGTAAAGCCGCAATTCAAGCCGCATCAGAAAAAATTGCCATTGTATTTGCATCCAACTTCAGTGTGGGTGTGAACTTGGTGTTTAAACTATTAGAAAAAGCCGCCAAAGTGATGGGCGATTATTGCGATATCGAAATCATTGAAGCACACCACCGCCACAAAGTGGATGCACCATCTGGTACTGCACTTTCTATGGGAGAACACATTGCGAAAACCCTAGGTCGTGATTTGAAAACGCATGGTGTATTTTGTCGCGAAGGCATTACAGGCGAACGTAAACGTGATGAAATTGGTTTCTCTACTATTCGTGCCTCTGATGTCGTGGGGGAACATAGTGTCTGGTTTGCCGATATCGGTGAGCGCGTTGAAATTGCTCATAAAGCATCAAGCCGTATGACCTTTGCCAATGGGGCAGTGCGTGCAGGTAAATGGTTGGAAAAACAATCTCACGGATTGTTTGATATGACAGATGTGTTGGATTTGAATAATTTATAAAGAGTAGATAGGATTTTTTAATTCACTTATTAAATAACGATCCGTACATGTTATGTGTGGATCGTTATATTTATGTATGGTAAATATTTAGTTTATAAATATTGAATAGGATTATTACAGTTTATCTGTGGGATAATTATTTAATAATTTTTAACCCAAAACTAAGAAAAAAAGAATGAATCAGAATATTGTAGATATTATATATTTTAATAATAATGAATGTATTATGACTATTACTTTCCCATATGAATGGGATTATGAAGGTATGGAATATATACAAGATAAAATAAATTTATATTTACATTATGTAGAAAGCGATCAAATTTATAATAATTACCCAAGTTTTAAAGTAGACGCTGTTCGTTTTAGAGTAGTGTATGACAGTAGATTAACAAAAGATGCTGAGGTGTTTTTAAATAATTTAGGTTCTGCATTAAATAATATTAATGTGTTATTTGATTATTTTTCTACTAATGAAATAGAATAGATAAATCTTTGCTAGCTGGATCTAATAAGTTTCTAGATTGCAATAAAAACTAATCAGTTAATTGAGCAAAATAGTAATAATGATGCGATTTATAATAACAGTAATAAAACTTTCAATAATAGTTTCTTTGGGAATGTTGCTTTTGTATGTTATGGAGTGCATACAATATGGTGAAGTTAAGAGCTTTATTGATTTTCTAAAGACAACTTATCCTTATTCAATTTTGGCCGTTTTAGTGGGAATGTTGGCGAAAGAGAAAATAGATCATTAATATAGAGATATGTTATAAAATTTGCATCTTATAGTTCTATTTCCAAATCACTTTCCACCCGACAACAACAGAGTAAAATCTCATCGGGTTGAATAAAGGCAAGGGGCTCTTCAGCGTAGGAAACCTTGCCTTTTTTGATCTTCACGCGGCAAGAACCACAATAGCCCGAACGACATTGATATTCATGGTGAATATGATGTTGTTCTAAAAAGTTAAGCAGGGAAGTTTGGTTATCAAAATCTAAGGTGATTTGTCGCTGAATAAGATGGATTTTCATGAAACAAAATAAAACAAAATTTTGCTCATTATAGAAGAAAGAGAAGTAAAACTCACGGCTCTTTTGTTGTAAGATAGCGAGCTAATATTCATCATAAGGGAAGACCATGCAAACCTTTCTAAAATTAACGTGGATTTCAACCGCACTTTTATTAACAGCTTGTAGCTCGATTTCAAAAGAGCCGGTTAAGCATATTGATATGTATGTAAAGCCTTATTACGATGCCAGAGATGGGCGACTTGAACAGATTAATGTGAACAAAGATATTGATGCGTTATTACTGAAAAATACACAAAAAGATTTTGAAAGTGCGGTCAATATTATTGAGAAAAAAGTGGATTTTGTTTCCCCGATGACAATGTTTGCACTTTCTGCTCGTGCTTATGATTTTGGTTTGCGTGATGAAGCAGTAAAATGGTTTTATCGTGGGCAAAACCGTTTAATCACCGCTTTATATGTGTTGGATTTAGATAAATTAACAGTATCGAATAATACAGCATTTGGGCAATTAGTGGGACAGCATGTTAATCCCTATGCGTTCTGTGATTTGAATAAGCAACACAAGGCATCGCAAGATGCGATTGACTGGGCGAAAAATCATCCATATCAGACTGTATTTTTACCTCAATTACCAAGCAAACATCCAGATAGAAAACAGGCATTAAAAGAAGCAGAGGCAAAACTTGATGCGCGCCTAGTTGAGCAAGACCGCTATTTTGCTAATCCTGAAAATAAAGCAAAATGGGAGAAAGAACGCCAAGATAACTTGGTGAATGAGCGATTTTGTTGGTGATTTTAAAAAAATTTAAAAATCTTAAGGTTGCTTAAGATTTCATTAAGATTTGTTGTGTTTAATAAGCATCAACAAGGCGGCAATGAGGATAATCCTTCGCTTTGAAACATGATTAATTTATGCTTAATTCTATTTAGGAGAACATGATGAAAAAATTTGCTTTAGCGACTCTTTTAGCTTTATCTACTTCAGTGGCATTTGCTGGTTTTAATGGCAACACTGCACAAGGTGGCTTCCAAGGTGGTGATCAAGGTCAACAACTTACTGTTAAACAAGCATTATCTGCGAAAGATAATTCTATGATTACCTTAGTAGGTAACATCACTCAACAAATTGATGGTGATGAATATGTTTTCACCGATGGTACAGACCAAATCAAATTGGAAATTAAAAACCGTGTTTGGAATGGTTTAAATGTGGGACCTCAGGATAAAATCCGCGTTTACGGTAAACTAGACAATGAAATGTTTGAAAAACCAGAGCTTGAAGTCATTAGCGTTGAAAAAGCGCAATAATTCATATAATTTGAAGTGGTGGGCAAAAGCCCGCCATTTTTTCGTTTTAAGAAAAGTGCGGTCAATATTATGCGAGTTTTATTAGTAGAAGACGATCCTCTCATCGGCAATGGTCTGCAAATTGGTTTAACGAAATCAGGCTTTATTGTAGATTGGTTTACTGATGGGCAAAGTGGATTAAACGCCTTAATCGGCGCGCCTTATGATGCAGTGGTATTGGATTTAACCCTGCCTAAACTAGATGGTTTGGATGTATTAAAACAATGGCGTTCAAATAATCAAGATGTGCCTGTATTGATCTTAACTGCACGTGATACATTGGATGAACGCATTAAAGGCATTCAACAAGGTGCCGATGATTATCTTTGCAAACCCTTTGCCTTGGCGGAAGTGGTGGTGCGATTGCAGGCATTAATTCGTCGTCGTTATGGGCAAGTTAAACCACAAATTGAGCATGGCAATGTTAAACTCGATCCTGCTCAGCGTAAGGCTTGGTTGAATGAGGATGAAATTATATTAACCGGACGTGAATATAAATTACTCGAGCTTTTTATGCTGAATAAAGAACGAGTGCTTTCACGTGCGACCATTGAAGAAAAATTGTCAAATTGGGATGAAGAATTAAGTAGTGGTGCATTGGATGTACACATTTATAATTTACGTCAAAAATTAGGTAAACAATTTATTCGTACGGTACATGGCGTAGGCTATGCTTTAGGACAAGTTAATGAAAAATAAACGACTGAGTTTTCGTCTCTTAATCGGTTTAAGTTTGACCGTACTTTGCGTGTGGTGCATTGCCACGGCTGTTGCCTGGACGGTTGTCAAAAAAGAAGTAAAAGATGTGTTTAATGCACAGCAGGTGCTTTTTGCCGAGCGTTTGGCAACCTCTGATTTGAAAAATGTCTTATTGGATGAAAATGCTAATTTTCCACGTGGTGGATTTAAACCACAGAAACGTCATTATGATAATGATGCATTGGCCTTTGCCATATTTTCTAACAAAGGTGAAAGATTATTAACCGATGGTGATAATGGTGACAAATTTATTTTCCAAAATAAAACCGGATTTAGTAAAGAGCATATTTTAGATGATGACGATGAATGGCTGATTTATTGGCAACCTGTCGGTAAAGGTGAACTTGTCATTGCGGTGGGACAAGAATTGGAATACCGCGAAGAGTTGGTCAATAAAATGGTCTTCAGCCAAACAGGGATTTGGTTTGCTGGATTACCAATACTATTATTGGTCGCTTTTATTGTGATTTATCGTGCATTAAAACCAATTAATCGATTGAGTCGAAACGTACAAGCTCGCCGACCAGGTGATGTGTCGTTATTAGAAATTGATGATGTGCCAAAAGAGATTCTACCGTTAGTCCAAAACTTAAATCAATTTTTCACACGTACCAGTGAGCAGCTAGAACGGGAGCGACGTTTTGTTTCTGATGCAGCACATGAATTACGTAGTCCATTAGCGGCATTGCGCATTCAAACAGAAGTCGCACAGTTGGCTGGCGATGATGCACAAACGCGTGAAATGGCCTTAGCGCATTTAACCCAAGGTATCGATCGAGCAACCCAATTAATTGAACAGCTTCTTACACTTTCCCGCTTGGATAATCTTAAAGAATTAAATCATCAGGAGCCTATTCATTGGTCAGAAATTATAACTTCACTTATCGGTGAGTTATATTTCAGTGCACAGCAACGCCAAATCGAATTGCAGTTTGAGCATCAGGGAGATCCTGCCGTTAAGCAAGGGCAGCCATTATTACTTGCACAAATGCTACGAAACTTATTAGATAATGCCATAAAATATTGTCCTCAAGGCACTCTGGTTCGTGTGATTTTACAGCCACGTAAAATTTTTATTGAAGATAATGGCAGTGGTGTTGCGCCAGAAGAATTAGCAAAATTAGGGCAGCGTTTTTATCGTCCTGCAGGACAAAATGAAAAGGGAAGTGGGCTTGGATTGTCTATTGTGGCAAGAATAGCAGAATTGCATCACTATCGTTTCCGATTAGAAAATATTGAAGCTAACGGGCAAATTCAAGGTTTGCGAGCTATCATTGAGTTATAAAAAAGGGCGTTTAATACGCCCTTATTGTTAAAACATTCCACCAATTAATTCCAGTCGACCTTTTTCAACTTTAATTTCTTTGGCAAACTTCTTAATCAGCATTTGTTTCATGTCACTTTCATCCAAGGTGTAAACAGGCATCCGACTTAATAATGCTGCCACACCATCGCTTAATAGCGGCATAACATCTTGGAGTTGCTCCATTGCACTATTAGGTTCGCCAGACCAGCGTAAAATTCGCAGATTTTTTAAATAGAGCGCTCCTTCCTGTGCGTTATATTCTGGAACGGCATCAAAGGTTAAATGCAATTTAGCTGGATAGGTTTTACCGGATAAACGAATAAGCGTATCAGCCAAACCACTCATTTCAACACGATTACTTTCAGTTTGCCCGATTTGAGTTACTAAATCTTTCAGTGAGTAATCCACAGAAAATAATCCTGGAATACCGAGTTTGTCATTAATCGTGCCTTTTTCACTTAAATATTGGTTAATTTGTTGCTCGCTGATACTGAAGGGAGAGGCTTGTACAGATAGCGTACAGAAACCTAAGGTCAGTATGGTAAGCACTTTTTTCAAAAAATGCATATTTTTCTCCTTGATTGAAAAAGAATGAAAATTTTGTAGAATGTATCGCTTATCTTTTCAATACACAATAAAAATTTAAGTAGAGATTATGACTTCGTCACTTAAAGACCATGTGCAAAAGCTTCTTGAAGAACATCGTGGAGAACGTGTTTTCCGCTTTAAATATTTAGGGAAACATTATTGGTTAAAGCAACCCGAGCAATTAAAAGGGATATGGTTATTATTAAAACCATATCCAAAACAACATTTTAAAGAAGAGTGTGAAATACTACAGCATTTAAATAATATTGGTGCACCAGTACCTAAATTATGCGGTTTCGGTGATGATTATTTAGTATTGGAAGATGCAGGGCCAACATTAAACATCTGGCTGAATGATGAAACATTGTCTTGGGCAGAAAAATCACATATTTTGCATTCAGCGATAGAAATATTGATTAATCTTCATCAACAAGGCATTTTTCATGGTCGTCCAGCCATACGAGATATTGCATGGAGAGATGGTCAGATTAGTTTTATGGACTTTGAATCCCATTCAAAAAGCCATAATGAGCACTGGTTGATTACACGTGATATGCTGGCATTTTTAGACAGTTTATGTCGTGTGAAAAGCTTAGATGATGAAAAGCTTGATGAATTATTTGATTATTATAAATCTCATTGCCCGACAACTTATTGGACTGATATGTTGTCTTATGTGAGAAGATTTCGTTGGCTTTATTATCTTTTACTTCCGTTCAAACCGATTGCACGAACGGACTTATTGGCCGTTTATCGGTTATTTGAACATTTAACAAAGGAAAATCTATGAAAAAATTATTTTTAGTGGCTGTATTAAGTGCTTTAGTGAGTGCTTGTTCTGTTGGTGTAGGTGCTGGCGGCGGCAGTAATGGTGTGGGCGTTGGAGTAGGTCTTGGCACTGGCTTTGGATTCTAACTCTCACTTTAGATAAAGCAAAGGGCGGTCAAAAAATCTTAAGTTTTCAAGAAAATTAGCAGAAATCGCTTGATCTTTTGATTTAGATCACTATAATACATCGCATATTTCGGACGCGGGGTGGAGCAGCTTGGTAGCTCGTCGGGCTCATAACCCGAAGGCCGTCGGTTCAAATCCGGCCCCCGCAACCAATAACAAGTTCAGTAAAAAGAACCCCAAATTTGGGGTTTTTTTGTACGAGAAATTTAGAAACTGGGCTTAGGTTCATTGACGAACCTAACCCTTTTTTTATGTCTGAATTTTAAGATTAGGAGCAAAAATTGGCAACATTAGAACAAAAATTGCAAGAGATGCTTCAAGGTGCAGTAGAAGACTTAGGCTGCGAGCTTTGGGGGATTGAATGCCAACGTGCAGGGCGTTTTATGACCGTGCGTTTATTCATTGATAAAGACGGTGGCGTAGGCGTTGATGATTGTGCTGATGTAAGTCGTCAAGTAAGCGCGATTTTAGATGTGGAAGATCCAATTGCGGATAAATATAACCTAGAAGTATCATCACCAGGTCTCGATCGTCCATTATTTACGCTTGAACAATTCCAACGTTATGTAGGCGAGGATATCGCCGTACATTTACGTATTCCCGTTTTAGATCGTCGTAAATGGCAAGGTAAATTGGAAAAAATTGAAAATGACATGTTGACACTTATTGTTGATGGTCAGGAACAAGTTCTTATTTTTGGCAACATTCAAAAAGCCAATGTAATCGCAAAATTTTAAAGGAGAAAAAGGAAAATGAGTAAAGAGATTTTGTTAGCTGCTGAAGCAGTATCTAACGAGAAGTTATTACCACGTGAAAAGATTTTTGAAGCGTTAGAGAGTGCAATTGCGCTTTCAACGAAGAAAAAATATGACTATGAAACCGATATTCGTGTGTCTATCAACACCAAAACAGGGGAGTTTGATACATTCCGTCGCTGGTTGGTTGTGGATGAAGTTAAAGTGCCAACAAAAGAAATGACATTAGAAGCGGCACAATTTGAAGATCCTAATATTCAACTTGGTGATTATGTTGAAGACCAAATTGAGTCTATCGCATTTGACCGTATTGCAATGCAAACCGCTCGCCAAGTAATCAGCACTAAAATCCGTGAAGCAGAGCGTGCAAAAGTGGTTGAGCAATTCCGTTCTGAAGAAGGTAAGATTGTTACTGGTACAGTGAAAAAAGTAAATCGTGAAAGCATTATTTTAGATTTAGGCAATAAAGCTGAAGCCGTGATTATGCGTGAAGATATGCTTCCACGTGAAAATTTCCGTCCAGGCGATCGTGTACGTGGTGTGCTTTATAAAGTGAATCCAGAAAGCAAAACCGCACAATTATTTGTGACTCGTGCAAAACCTGAAATGTTAATCGAGTTATTCCGTATTGAAGTACCAGAAATCGGCGAAGAAATGCTTGAAATTCGAGGTGCAGCACGTGATCCTGGTTCTCGTGCAAAAATTGCGGTGAAATCAAATGATAAACGTATCGACCCAGTTGGTGCATGTGTGGGTATGCGTGGTGCACGCGTTCAAGCGATTACCAATGAGTTAGGTGGTGAACGTGTGGATATCGTACTTTGGGATGACAATCCGGCACAATATGTGATCAATGCAATGGCGCCAGCTGATGTGACTTCAATCATCGTTGATGAAGATAACCACTCAATGGATATTGCGGTTAATGCTGACAACTTAGCACAAGCAATTGGTCGTAATGGTCAGAATGTACGTTTAGCGACACAATTAACCGGTTGGACATTAAACGTAATGACTACCGAACAATTAAATGAAAAACATCAAGCGGAAGATATTAAAGTATTGAATTTATTTATGGATAAATTAGGTCTTGATGAAGAGTTTGCTCAAATCTTAGTGGATGAAGGTTTTACTTCTTTAGAAGAAGTGGCTTATGTTCCAGTAAGCGAGCTAACTGCAATTGATGGTTTAGAAGATGAAGATCTTATCGAAGAGTTACAAGGTCGTGCAAAAGATGCGATTACTGCAGCTGCTGCAGCTGAAGAAGAAGCCTTGAAAAAAGCGAATATTGAAGATCGTTTATTAAATCTTGAAGGGATGAATCGTCACATTGCCTTTAAATTAGCTGAAAAACAAATTACTACGCTTGAAGAACTTGCTGAGCAAGGTGTAGATGATTTAGCTGATATCGAAGAATTAACCGCAGAGCAAGCCGCTGACTTTATTATGGCTGCGCGTAATATTTGCTGGTTTAGCGAAGAGTAAGGAGTTTAATAATGACTGAAGATGTAAAAAATGCGGATGCGAATGCACCGAAAAAACTAAGTATTCAACGCAGAACAAAAACAACCGTAAGCAGTACAACAGCTGGCGGTAAAGCAAAAGCGGTACAAGTTGAAGTTCGTAAAAAACGCACTGTGCCAACAGATGCTGCCCGAAAAGCTGCTGAGGCAGAAAAATTAAAAGCACAGCAAGAAGCAGAGAAGAAAGCGGCAGAAGAAAAAGCACGTTTAGCTGCTGAAAAAGCTGCAGCAGAAAAAGCGAAAGCTGAGAAAGCCAAGGTTGAAGCAGAAAAGGCAGCGAAACCAGCGGTTGAAAATAAACCTAAATCTGTTGATCCAGAAAAAGAAAAACGTAAAGCGGAAGAAGCAGAACTTCGTCGCAAAGCGGAAGAGCTGGCTCGCAAAAAGGCAGAAGAGCAAGCGCGTAAAGCTGCTGAAGATGCTAAACGTTATGCTGAAGCGGATACGTCAAGCAATGAAAGCGCATCAGAAGATTATACTGATTACAATTTAAGCTCTCGTTATGCTTTAGAAGCGGAGGACGAAGAAGAACGCCGTAATGAAAATCGCGGTCGCGGCAAAAATAAAGTCGCTAAAGCGAAAAAAGAACGCGATGACGTGAAAGGCGGCAATAAAAATGAGCGCGAATCTAACCGTAAAAATCAAAAAGACGGTAAATTCGGTAAAGGTAAAAATGGTAAGAAAGGCGCAGCATTACAACAAGCCTTCACAAAACCTGTTCAGGTTGTGAAACAAGATGTTGTTATTGGTGAAACCATTACCGTTGCGGAATTAGCAAATAAAATGGCAACCAAAGCGACTGAAATCATCAAAGCTATGATGAAGATGGGCGAAATGGTAACCATTAACCAAGTGCTTGATCAAGAAACAGCGCAATTAGTGGCTGAAGAATTAGGTCACAAAGTGATTCTTCGCAATGAAAATGAACTTGAAGAAGAAGTATTAGGCGATCGTGATGTTAACGCAGAAAAAGTAACTCGTGCACCAGTTGTAACGATCATGGGTCACGTTGACCATGGTAAAACCTCATTGCTTGACTATATTCGTAAAGCGAAAGTTGCAGCAGGTGAGGCGGGGGGTATTACTCAGCACATCGGTGCGTACCACGTAGAAATGGATGACGGCAAAATGATCACCTTCTTAGATACGCCAGGACACGCCGCATTTACCTCAATGCGTGCACGTGGTGCGAAAGCAACGGATATCGTTGTTCTTGTTGTTGCGGCAGATGATGGTGTGATGCCTCAAACCATTGAAGCGATTCAACACGCGAAAGCAGCAGGTGCGCCTTTAGTGGTTGCGGTGAACAAAATTGATAAACCAGAAGCAAATCCAGACCGAGTAGAACAAGAATTACTTCAACACGAAGTGATTTCTGAGAAATTCGGTGGTGATGTGCAATTCGTTCCAGTTTCTGCGAAGAAAGGTACCGGTGTTGATGACTTATTAGATGCCATCTTGCTTCAATCAGAAGTACTTGAATTAACGGCTGTAAAAGACGGCATGGCAAGCGGTGTAGTGATTGAATCTTACCTTGATAAAGGTCGTGGTCCGGTTGCGACAATTCTTGTTCAATCTGGTACTTTACGTAAAGGTGATATCGTACTTTGCGGTTTTGAATACGGTCGTGTTCGTGCAATGCGCGATGAAAACGGTAAAGAAATCGATGAAGCAGGCCCATCTATCCCGGTTGAGGTGTTAGGTCTTTCTGGTGTACCTGCAGCGGGTGATGAAGCGACTGTAGTGCGTGATGAGAAAAAAGCACGTGAAGTGGCGTTACACCGTCAAGGTAAGTTCCGTGAAGTGAAACTTGCTCGTCAGCAAAAAGCGAAACTTGAAAATATGTTTAGTAATATGGCTGAAGGTGATGTTGCTGAACTAAATATCATCGTGAAAGCAGACGTACAGGGTTCTGTGGAAGCGATTATTCAATCGTTACAAGATCTTTCTACTGATGAAGTGAAAGTGAAAGTTGTGGGTTCTGGTGTCGGTGGTATTTCTGAAACTGATGCAACCCTAGCGGCAGCCTCTAATGCGATTATTGTTGGCTTTAACGTACGTGCGGACGCTTCTGCTCGCCGTATTATCGAAGCAGAAAATATTGACCTTCGTTATTACTCTATCATTTATGAGCTCTTAAATGATGTGAAAGCTGCGATGAGCGGTATGTTACAACCTGAATTCAAACAAGAAATCATTGGTTTGGCTGAAGTGCGTGATGTGTTCAAACATCCGAAATTTGGTGCAATCGCAGGTTGTATGGTGACCGAAGGTGTAGTAAAACGTAACAACCCAATCCGCGTATTACGTGATAACGTGGTAATCTTTGAAGGTGAATTGGAATCTCTCCGTCGCTTTAAAGATGACGTTTCTGAAGTCCGTAATGGTATGGAATGTGGTATCGGCGTTAAAAACTACAATGACGTAAAAGTCGGCGACCAAATCGAGGTGTTTGAAGTCGTTGAAATTAAACGTTCAATCTAATCGATAAAAAGAGCGGTCAAAATTCAACGTATTTTTGACCGCTTTTTAATAAGAGAAATATTATGGCAAGAGAATTTAAACGCAGCGATCGTGTTGCACAAGAATTACAAAAAGAAATCGCCATCATTTTACAACGGGAAGTAAAAGATCCCCGTATTGGCATGGTAACCGTGTCAGATGTGGAAGTATCAAGCGATTTAGCTTATGCAAAAGTGTTTGTCACATTTTTGTTTGATCATGATGAAGTGGCGATTGCACAAGGCATGAAAGGGTTAGAAAAAGCAGCACCTTATATTCGTTCATTAGTGGGTAAAGCAATGCGCTTACGCATTGTGCC
>CAKQTN010000032.1:0-11794 GCA_934276625.1 uncultured Haemophilus sp. | reverse complement strand
TCAATGTTCTTGTTACAAAAAATGTCACCGACACCAGTTGCAGATCCAATGCAACAAAAAGTGATGAATTTCATGCCATTGATCTTCATGTTCTTCTTCCTCTGGTTCCCGGCAGGTCTCGTACTTTACTGGTTAGTGTCTAACTTAATCACTATCGTACAACAACAAATAATCTACCGTGGTTTAGAGAAAAAAGGGTTACACACCCGTAAAAAATAACAGATAGAAGGCATCGAAAGATGCCTTTTTTCTATCATTGATTGATATATAATCTCATGGGCGTATTAATGCGCCCTCTCATTTTTTTATCGCAGATAAAAGTGCGGTCAATTTTTAGTGAGTTTTTATGAAAGAAACAATCGTCGCACAAGCGACAGCACCAGGACGTGGTGGTATTGGTATTTTGCGTGTATCTGGCCCGAAATCGGTTGAAGTTGCACAAGCGGTACTAGGTAAATGTCCTAAACCAAGAATGGCAGATTATTTACCTTTTAAAGATGCTGATGGCACAGTATTAGATCAAGGCATTGCGCTTTATTTTAAATCGCCGAATTCCTTTACAGGTGAAGATGTATTGGAATTGCAAGGTCATGGCGGACAAGTGGTATTAGATTTGTTGCTAAAACGAATCTTACAACTTGATGGCGTTCGTCTTGCACGTCCAGGTGAATTTTCTGAACAGGCTTTTTTAAACGATAAATTAGATTTAGCTCAAGCTGAAGCGATCGCGGATTTAATTGATGCCACTTCGGAGCAAGCTGCTCGTTCAGCATTAAAATCATTACAAGGTGAATTTTCTAATAAAGTGAATCAGTTAGTGGATTCCGTGATTTATCTGCGTACTTATGTGGAAGCGTCGATTGATTTCCCCGATGAAGAAATTGACTTTTTGGCAGACGGTAAAATCGAAGCAAAATTACGAGAAATTATCACTCAGCTTGATTTGGTCCGTAGCGAAGCAAAACAAGGCTCGATTTTACGTGAAGGGATGAAAGTGGTGATTGCTGGTCGTCCAAATGCAGGTAAATCAAGTTTACTGAATGCTTTAGCGGGCAGAGAAGCAGCTATTGTGACTGATATTGCGGGAACAACGCGCGATGTGTTGCGTGAGCATATTCATATTGATGGCATGCCTTTACATATTATTGATACCGCAGGGCTTCGTGAAGCGACAGATGAAGTTGAACGTATCGGGATCTCGCGTGCGTGGACGGAGATTGAGCAAGCCGATCGCATTATTTTGATGTTAGACAGTAGCGATCCGGATAGCCAAAATATTGAAAAAGTGCGATCAGAATTTTTGTCAAAATTACCGAATAATATGCCGGTGACTATCGTTCGCAATAAAGTAGATTTAAGCGGCGAGGCGGTTGGACTAAAAGAAGAAAATGGAACAACGACCATTCACTTATCAGCCCAAACACATCAAGGTGTAGATTTGTTGCGAGAGCATTTAAAACAGGCAATGGGCTTCCAAACCGGGATGGAGGGCGGTTTCTTAGCGCGCCGTCGTCATCTTGATGCCTTAGAAAAAGCGGCCGAACATTTGCAAATTGGGTTAGTCCAATTAACCGAGTTTCATGCTGGTGAATTATTGGCGGAAGAACTTCGTTTAGTTCAAGCTAACCTGAGTGAAATTACGGGGCAATTTACTTCGGATGATTTACTCGGCAATATTTTCAGTTCTTTCTGTATTGGAAAATAAACTTTAGTTTATGACTTTTTATATGTTGTGGGTCATTGCTCTTGGTCTTTCGATGGATGCCTTTGCAGTTTCTATCTCAAAAGGCTTAGCAATGCGTGCTTTTCGATGGAAACAAGCATTAGCTATCGCATGCTGCTTTGGATTATTCCAGGGCATTATGCCGGCAATCGGCTATGTTGTCGGACTGCAATTTAGTCAGATGATCCAAAATTGGGATCATTGGATTGCCTTTGTTTTGCTTGCTCTCATCGGTGTGAATATGATTCGAGAAGGACTTAGCTCGGATGATGAACCCGCTCCCTCATTGATTAGTTTAAAACACTTGCTAACACTTGGTGTGGCAACGAGTATTGATGCGTTAGCCGTCGGTATCTCTTTTGCTTTTCTTTCCGTGGACATTTTATTGGCTGTCTTCATCATAGGTTTAACAACCTTTGTCATCTCTTTTATTGGTGTAAAGAGCAGTCATTTTTTAGGGAAAAAATTCAAAAGCAAAGCAGAAATTTTTGGCGGTTTAGTGTTATTAGTCATGGCCGTGAAAATCCTGCACGAACACGGTGTTTTTTAAGTGCGAATTTTCGCCTTTTAGATTATAATCTTACGAACTTTGTCTTTTTTAAAAGGGTAATAATTGAATGTTAATTGAAAAAATGCATGGCGTCGCCCATAGCTTTATCGGGAAAGCGATCTTTGCTTTACTTCCAGTTTCATTTTTAATTGGTGGGATGTCTGGCTATTTGTATGGTGGCAACGAGAGTTTTGCTGCAAAAGTGAATGGCGAAACGATCTCTCAACAAGATTTCTTAAATCGTTATAACCAAGAGTTTGAAGCGCGAGCACAACAAGAAGGCGAGAGTTTCTTAGCGAAAACTGACTCTGTAGAATTTGTGACCGCACTTCGTCAAAATTTAATTCAACGTTTAGTGGATCAAGAATTAATCCGTCAATATGCCAAAGAATTAAAATTAGGTGTCAGTGATGAGATGATCAAACGCGCGATTGTGAGTGATCCTAACTTACAATCTAACGGTAAATTTGATAATTCGCGCTATCAACAATTATTGTCTCAAAATGGCTTAACATCCGATACTTACGCAGCCATTTTACGTAATGCCTTAACACTTGAACAAATGCAAAACGGTTTGGCAGATAGTGAGTTTGTTGTACCAGCCCAAGTAAAAGATAGTGCACAAACCTTTTTCCAAAAACGTATCGCTCGTCTTGCAACTCTTCCATTAGCTGATGAAATTGCAAAACAAAAAGTAACGGACGAAGAAATTAAAGCGTATTACGATGCGAATGCGAAATCACTTGTTCAACCAGAACAGGCGAAAGTCCAATATATTCGCGTCTCAGCAAATGAATTAGGTAAGTTACAACCTGTCACTGAAACACAAATTGCGCAATATTATCAAGAAAATAAAGCGCAATTCATTAGCCAAAAATTAGCACACATCCAATTAGCGACTGAGAAAGAAGCGGATGCGGTTTATCAAGAACTGCAAAAAGGCGCTGATTTTGCTGAGTTAGCAAAAGCGAAATCTGTGGATAAACTTTCTGGTGCACAAGGCGGTGAATTAGGTTGGGTAAAAGACAACGAATTACCGAAAAACTTTGAAGATGCCGCATTATTATTAAATGTTGGTCAATATAGCACACCAGTTAATGTGGATGGGGCTTACCATATTATTTTAGTGCAAGATCGTAAAGAACGTACGTTAGACGAATTAAAAGAGCAAATCGCGGATACTGTACGTAAAAATTTAGCAGGAAGTCGTTTCCAAGCGGTAGAAAAAGCGGTTCGTGCAAAAGCAGCAGAAAGCAGTGATTCTTTAGCTGCGGTAGCTGAAGCTGCAGGCGTGAAAGTGGAAGAAACAGATTATTTTGGTAAAAATAATGTCCCTGCGGCGTTAAATTTCCCAAATGTGACTTCTGCCATTTTTGAATCAGATATTGCAAACGGTGGCGCAAATTCTGAGCCATTAACGGTTGGTGAAAATGAATTTGTTGTGGTACGTGTCGTGGATCATAAAGCTGAAGGTTTACAAAGCCTTGATGAAGCGAAATCAACGATTGAGCAATTCTTAAAACGTGAAAAAGCCGATAAAGTATTGACTGAAAAAGCAGAGCAAGCCGTTAAAGCGCTATCTGCCGATCCAACTAAATTACCAGCAGGTATTAGTTTTGGGGAGCCACAAACCTTTACGTTAGTGGATAATAAAGATCCAGTGCTTTATGAAGGTGTATTTGCTATTGCAAAACCACAAGATGGCAAAGCGGCTTATCAAGTTGCTCGTAACAGCAAAGGTGATGTGGTTGTGGTTGCCCTTGAACGTGTAGAAGAGCCTACTTTAAGTGAACAAGAATTAGCGAAATTTAGCACTCAACTTGTTCGTGCGCGTCAAGGCGAATTGCAAGGACAGTTAATGCAAGCATTACGTGAAAAAGCACAAATCGAGATTAATACCAGCTTTATTAATCAAGATGATTCAGAAGAAGGTGCGGCTCACTAAGCTGATTGAAATGTCATTCATCATCAATTTCTGATGGAAAATAAAAGCAAAGTGCGGTAAATTTTGACCGCACTTTTTTATATAAAATAAGGAGAAGACGATGGCTCAAGAAACCATTTTCAGCAAAATTATTCGTAAAGAAATTCCCGCCAATATTGTTTATCAAGATGAATTAGTAACCGCATTCCGTGATATTTCACCGCAAGCGAAAACCCATATTTTGATTATCCCAAATAAAGTCATTCCAACGGTTAATGATGTGACGGAACAAGATGAAGTTACCTTGGGTCGTTTATTTACTGTCGCGGCTAAAATTGCTAAAGAAGAAGGCATTGCCGAAGACGGTTATCGTTTAATTGTGAACTGTAATAAACATGGTGGACAAGAAGTATTCCATATTCATATGCATCTTGTTGGTGGTGAACCTTTAGGTAGAATGTTGGCGAAATAATGAAAAAGATCCTAATTACAGCAACGGTATTATTTTTAACGGCTTGTTCATCTGCACCAAATATTGTGGGAACCAATAAGCCAATTTTAAATATGGCGGCAAATTTAGCTCCGGCTTTAGATGTCGATTTGTCGGATAATACCGCGGCTTTAAAAAATAAAACTACGCAACAGCTCAATGTGCTTTACCATCTTTATTGGTATAACACACAAGGTGTAACGCAAGTTTGGCCGAATCAGCAAGAAAGCCAATCAGGCAATATTTTATTGCAACCACAAGAAAAGAAAGTGTTTGAACTACCAAAACCAAGCACAGAAAGTAGCAATTATCGTCTTTACTTACAATAGGGTTATGTCCACATTATTAATTGACCTTGAAGGTCATGAGCTCAAACAAGAAGAAGTTGAATTACTGGAACATCCTTTAGTTGCCGGTTTGATTTTATTTACCCGCAATTTTTATGATCGTCAGCAAGTTCAAGCGCTAATTAAATCCATTCGTCAACGAGTGAAAAAGCCTTTATTGATCACGGTCGATCAAGAAGGTGGTCGCGTACAACGTTTCCGTGAAGGTTTCACTCAGCTCCCCGCGATGCAAGCTTTTGCGGCATTAGTTAAGGATTCAACTCAGCAACAACAAATAGCAAAAGAAGCGGGTTGGCAAATGGCGGCTGAAATGGTGGCGCTAGATATTGATTTGAGTTTTGCTCCGGTGTTGGATTTGGGGCATGAATGTCGTGCGATTGGCGATCGTAGTTTTGGCTGTGATGTAAAAAGTGCGGTCAATTTGGCAGCTGCTTTTATAGATGGTATGCACCAAGCGGGCATGGCAACAACAGGAAAACACTTCCCGGGACACGGCCATGTTTTAGCCGATTCTCATCTTGAAACCCCTTATGATGAGCGTGCAAAAGAGACGATTTTTAATCATGATATTTTGCCATTCCAGCAATTAATTCAACAGAGTAAGCTTGATGCGATTATGCCGGCTCACGTGATTTATACACAATGTGATAGCCAGCCAGCAAGCGGTTCGAGTTATTGGTTAAAAGAGATTTTGCGTAAACAGTTGGGCTTCCAAGGAGCGATTTTCTCTGATGATTTAGGCATGAAAGGCGCAGGCTTTATGGGCGATTTTGTGGCTCGCAGTGAAAAAGCCTTGAAGGCTGGTTGTGACTTATTATTGCTTTGTAATGAACGAGAAGGTGTCATTCAAGTGCTTGATAATCTGAAGTTAGAGGAGACAACAGAGCATTTCGCAGCACGCCAAGCTCGCTTGAAATCGCTCTTTAAACAAAAATCCTTTGATTGGTCAGAACTCACAAAAACTTCGCGTTGGATTGAAAATCATCAAAAACTGACCGCACTTCAACAAGAGTGGCTTGCTTCTAAATGATTGATTGCCATCATTATCAAAAAGGCGATTGCCGTTCTTGTCAATGGCTTGAAATGCCTTATGAACAGCAACTCGCCAAGAAAGAAGAGCATCTTAAACAACAACTTGCCAAATTAGATTGTGATGATTTAATTTGGCATCCGCCTTTTTATTCCTCCGAATCAGCTTTTCGTAATAAAGCGAAAATGGTTGTAAGTGGCGCGGTGGAACGTCCCATTTTAGGTATTTTACAAGACTCGAATGATCCACAAAGTGCGGTGGATTTATGTGATTGTCCGATTTATCCGCAACGCTTTGCTGAACTCTTTCCGATTCTAAAAGATTTTATTGGCCGTGCGGGTTTAGTCCCTTATAACGTGGCTAAGCAAAAAGGTGAGCTCAAATATATTCTGCTCACAGAAAGCCAACATACAAAAAAATTGATGTTGCGTTTTGTATTGCGTTCAGAAACTAAATTGCCGTTAATTCAACGTGAATTTGCAGGCTTATTGGAAAAATTACCACAACTTGAAGTGGTGAGCGTGAATATCCAACCTCAACATGCAGCAATCTTAGAAGGTGAGAAAGAAATCTTTTTAACGGACCAGCACACCTTATCAGAAAGCTTTAACGGTATTCCGCTATTTATTCGCCCTCAAGGTTTCTTCCAAACGAATCCACTGGTAGCACAAGAGCTATATGCAACGGCACAAGATTGGGTGCAAGATTTGCCGATTACTAAACTTTGGGATCTCTTTTGTGGCGTTGGAGGTTTTGGACTGCATTGCGCTAAAGCTTTACAGGATAAACATCAGCAAGAAGTGGAATTGACCGGGATTGAAATTTCGCCATCTGCTATTCAAGCGGCGACTCAATCCGCTCAGGTGTTAGGGCTAAACAACGTTAAATTCCAATCATTGGATGCGGCTAATTTTGTTTTAGCACAAGATGAAAACAAACCGGATTTGGTGATCGTCAACCCACCTCGTCGAGGCATCGGAAAGGAACTTGCTGAATTTCTCAATGAAATGCAACCGCACTTTATTCTTTATTCCAGTTGCAATGCTGTTTCCATGGGAAAAGATTTGCAACATCTAACCAATTATAAACTTACTCAAATTCAATTATTTGATATGTTCCCGCATACAGCACACTACGAGGTGTTGCTGCTATTAACACACATCGATACTTAATAAAGTGCTCCACAAAATTTGTGTCTATCACTAAATAGCCTTATTTCTACAGAGTTATTTAACAGTATGAAATTTAATATATTTTCAGTAAAATGATTATATATCTAGTTTAATAATATTAGATGATTTTTTCTGAAAATATAAAGGAACCTATAATTATATGAATAGAGAAATTACACTAGGGACAAAGCTAGTTGGAAATATAACAGGTGACTTTTACGTCCCGTCATACCAACGAGGATATCGTTGGGGAAAGCCTGAAGTCGAACGGTTACTTGATGATATTTATTCTACTAAAGGCGATATAAACTACTGTCTCCAGCCCGTGGTAGTAAAGAAAAATGATGATGGATACGAATTGATAGATGGTCAGCAGCGCTTAACAACCATCTACCTTATCTATCGCTTTATGAGTGAACATAGCAAATCTATTAATGGACCAAGATTTACTCTATCTTATGAAACCAGAAAGAAGTCTAAAGACTTCTTAAAATCAATCGATGAATCTCGTAAAGAGGAGAATATTGACTTCTGGTTCTTTTGCTCAGCCTATGAAAGCATTAAGGCGTGGTTTTCTAAGAAAGATAGAAAATCAACGCTTACTAATATGAATAAGTACTTCGATGAAATAGTAAAAATTATTTGGTATGAAGTCGAAGAGTCTGAAGATGCAATTGGTTTATTCACTCGCTTGAATATTGGTAAGATTCCTCTTACAAATGCAGAATTGGTAAAGGCCATGTTCCTTAGCAAAGGACGAACTGACACCAATATGGAACGGAAAAAACAGGAAGAAATATCTTTCCAATGGGACCATATGGAGAAGGAGCTGCACAACGATTCATTGTGGTTCTTCCTGACGAATAAAAGTACGGAGTATCAGACTCGAGCTGATCTGGTTCTAGATCTTATCTCTCAAAAGCCTACTGACAACAGAGATAAGTATTATACCTTTTTCAAATTTAATGAAATGTATCAGGATGGTAAAAATCTTGACGACATCTGGTATGAAATTCAGCAGACATTTTTAACACTGAAGGAATGGCATAGTAATCACGAGTTTTATCACAAGATTGGATATCTTATCGCTTCTGGTTCAAAAACTTTGCGGGATATTTTTGAGCTTTCCCAAAAAGATGAAACCAAGTCTGCTTTTAAAAAATCCCTCGATAAGGATATCAAAAATAGCATAAAAATTGGGAAGAACTATGCAGATCTGAGTTATGAAAATACAGAGGATCAGAAAAAAATTAAGAGACTACTCCTCTTATTTAATGTTGAGTCGGTCCGTAAGAGTGGTGAGCATTCACAGAGGTTTCCATTTGATAAATATAAGAATGGTAAGGATGGAAGTGTCATCTGGAGCCTTGAGCATATACATGCACAGCAGTCAGAAGGTTTAAGCACACAAAAAATGTGGCAAGAGTGGCTTAAACTTCATATCCCTTCTATAAAATCTATAAGTCATGATTCCGAATTAATTAAGAGAATGGGTGATGCAAGTTCCAATGATAGCCTTAGTCGTCAGGATTTCGATAGTCTCCAACAAGAGGTTGTAGGTTTGCTCTCTGAAAAGGGACATTCAGAATACTTACATTCTATTGCAAATTTAGCTTTGTTAAGCTCAGGAGATAATGCCGCGTTAAGTAATTCCACTTTTGATGTTAAGAGAACTGAGATTATAAAGATGGATAAAAAGGGAGCATTCATCCCATTTTGTACGAGAATGGTATTCCTAAAGTATTATACTTCATCTGATAAAAACCAACTTCATTTCTGGGGAGAGGAAGATCGGAAAGAATATGTTGCAGAAATGAATAGAATATTGAAAGACTATCTCGAAGAAGAAATCAGTTCAGAAAAGGAGACAAAATAATATGGCTACAACACTTCACTCCTTTATGGATATTTTTGATACCAGATTTGAAGATGGGGAGAATTCAATACAGCTTCAAAAGATCATCATTCCAATTATCCAGAGGGATTATGCGCAAGGACGTGATAACCCTGATGTGGTGCGTGTAAGAGAACGGTTTATTGAGGCTTTATATAAGGCTGTGACGGAGAATCCTATCACGTTAGACTTTGTTTATGGGGATATTGATAAAGAAGGTAACATGACACCGCTAGATGGACAACAACGTCTTACTACATTATTCCTCCTTCATTGGTATGCAGCTAAAAAAGAGAATATCGTGAAGGATGATTATGACTTTTTGGAGAAGTTCAGCTACGAGACCAGGTATAGTGCACGCAATTTTTGTCATAAATTAGTAAATTATAACCCTGAATTTAAAAAAGATAGCCTTTCTGAAGAAATTATAGACCAAGCCTGGTTCCCTCTGGATTGGAAAAACGATCCTACTATTAGCTCCATGCTGCGAATGCTAGACGCAATTCATAATCGGTTTAAGTCTGTGACAGACTTGTGGAGTAAGCTCAAAGAAGGTTGCATTACATTTTATTTTTTGCCAATTAAAGATATGGGATTAACAGATGAACTGTATATTAAAATGAATTCTCGTGGTAAGCCTTTAACTTTATTCGAACATTTTAAAGCAGAGCTTGAGCGAGAAATCCGCAATATTGATGATGAATTAGCTGACAAAATTATGCGCAAAATTGATATTGATTGGACAGATCTTCTGTGGAAGTACCGAAATAGTAATACGGGTTCTCTAGACGATAACATTATCGATGACGAATTTTTACGATACTTTAAATTTATATGTGATGTTATTTATTATCGAAAGGAGATCTCTGCAGGTAATAGAGGAAAAGATGTATTTGAACTTTTGGATCTATACTCTTCATCAAAAAGTCAGGATGCAGAAGAGAATATTAAAACGCTAGAGCGTTTTTTTGACTGTTGGTTGAATATTCCAAAATATAGTTCTCCTGAGGAGTTTTTATCATCCTTTATGGCTGATACCCATGAAAATGGAAAAATTCTAGTTAAATTTGCCAGTGGATCAAATATCTTTAAAGATTGCTTACATACCTACTCTGATAGGGGCAAATTTCCATTGAATCGATTTGTGCTTTTATACGCAATTACAACATACTTGCAGAATCTTGATAAGGTAACGGAATCTGATTTTAAAAGAAGAATTCGTATCGTAAATAACCTGATTCAAAATTCTAGAGATGAGATCTCTGATCGACAAGATAGAAACAGAATGCCCGCTATTTTAAAGCAAACAGAAGCGATTATTCTTACTGGTACCGTTAATGAAGATATCAGTTCTAACTTCAATGTACACCAGATTTTTGAAGAAAAAAAGAAGATTAAGTATCTAGAATCTCACCCTAATATGGCCAGTGTAATGTTCGAATTGGAAGATCATGACTTACTTAAGGGGCAGATTAGTATCGTTGGTATAAAGAACCTTCATTATACAAAGAGATTTAAATCATTATTTGAATGTGATAAGGAAAAAGTAGACTGCGCCATGATGGCGATAGGGAATTATGGGCAAATGGAAGGAAATAAGCGACGTTACCAGTATGGCACAAAAAGTAATAGATCTGATGCTTGGGAAAACTTATTTCATAGGAGTGGTAATTCAGGCTTTGAGGATACAAAAAAAATTCTTATTTCCTTATTAGATAAATATGAGGAATTCTCGAATGAGATTCTTGAAAAGATTGCTAAGGATTATTTAATACAATGTAAGGAAAACTATCCGTTTAGATACTATTATATTAAATATGATGAATATCGTCCCGACTCATATGGAAAAATGTGGAATGATGCTGATGCTGATGCTGATGCTGAAGCTGAAGCAAAGGGCTATATGTTCAGGGTTATGCAGACGGAAACGAGGTTATCTGAATATTCATATTATCCAGCTTTGAAAGCAGCTTTAAGAGCAGCTTCGAAAGCAGCTTCTGATTCACATTTATCAAAAGAACATTACGGGGATAGATTGATTTTTGACGATGAGTATATCACTTGTGAAAAAGATTCATATTTAATACGAAAAAACAAAGATGATTCGTTTGTTGAGTCTATTGAAATTAAGCAGAATGCTGATGGTATTGATATTGAAGACAGAATCATTGTCTTGAAGAATTATATCGAGAAAAAATATATAGATATGTTGAGTATTGCCGCAGATATTAGTATTGCTATGAAGCAGTAAGATAGTTGTATCTTCATTCTTAGTAAAAAAGCTAACATCTCTGTTAGCTTTTTTATTTAGAAATTTAACCGCACTTTTATTTTGCTATAAATTAATGATATTAAGAAGAATGCTGCCTGTAACAAAATAATGCATGCACCAGTGGATGCATCAAAATGATAGCTAAGTAGCACGCCTAGTAGGCTCGCAGTTACAGCACTGATGATCGCGATAACCAGCATTTTATCGAAGCGATTCGTCAGTGTTAGCGCAGTGATACCCGGCGCAATTAGCATCGCTACAACCAAAATAACCCCAACGACTTGCATCGTACTCACAATGGTGAGTGCAAGTAGTGTGAGTAGTCCATAATGTAATAATTTAGGCGAAAGACCTGCAACACGGGCATGGCTAGGGTCAAAGCAGTAGAGGAG
>CAKQTN010000031.1:0-11944 GCA_934276625.1 uncultured Haemophilus sp. | reverse complement strand
AAACCAAACTGTTCCGCAAATTCTTTTACGCGACCACGTTTTACGTTTTTGAGTTCTAATAACGCGGCTAATTTTTCACGGTCAAAACCTTCTGGCAAATACACATAACCTGCTGAGTCAGAACAAGTCACCACTTTCGCACCGAGCTCCATCGCTTTTTCAATCGCATATTGCGCCACGTTACCTGAACCAGAAACTAAAACCGTTTTACCTTGGAAGCTATCCCCTTTCTCTGCAAGCATTGCTTGGGCAAAATAAACCAAACCATAACCCGTCGCTTCAGGGCGAATTAAACTTCCACCGAATGAAAGCCCACGACCAGTAAACACACAAGCAGCTTGGTTTGATAATTTTTTCATATAGCCTGCAAGATAACCAACTTCGCGACCACCTACACCGATATCTCCCGCTGGCACATCGGTATCTGGACCTACATGACGATACAATTCAGCCATTAATGCTTGGCAGAAACGCATCACTTCAGCATCTGATTTGCCTTTAGGATCAAAATCTGAGCCACCTTTCGCACCGCCCATCGGCAATGTGGTTAAGGCATTTTTAAAGATCTGTTCAAAACCTAAGAATTTTAAGATTGATAAGTTAACGGATGGATGAAAACGCATCCCCCCTTTAAAAGGACCAATTGCACTGTTGAATTGCACTCGGAAAGCACGGTTTACTTGAACTTGGCCTTTATCATCAGTCCATGCCACACGGAATTGGATTGCGCGTTCTGGCTCAACTAAACGCTCTAATAAAGCTTCTGAACGGTATTTAGGATTTGCTTCCAAGAAAGGCCAGATTGACGTGAAGACTTCACGAACGGCTTGTAAAAATTCAGGTTGCTGGCCGTCACGTTGAGCCACTTTTTCAAGAAATGCGTCTAAGGATGCTACTGCTGACATAGGATTTTCCTTCTAGTAGTGAGTTAATATGATGTGTGTAACGTTATTTTATTTATCACCGTCTTGTTGCGGCGTGTCATCAATATAACAATAGAAAAATCAACTAGGCAACAGTTTTTTTATAGAAAAAATGAAGAAAAAATAAAAAACGAGAAAATATTTAATATTTTCTCGTTTTTATTGAATAAGATCTAATATTAGCGCCTGGATTAGCACTTCAACTTAAAAAGTTGCTTATTTATTTTTACCTTCTAAATAAAGCCATTCAGCGACTTGCTTAGCAAAATACGTCAAAATACCATCCGCACCCGCACGTTTAAAGCAAAGCAATGATTCCATAATGCATTCTTTTTCTTTCAACCAACCATTTTGAATGGCTGCCATATGCATCGCATATTCACCAGAAACTTGATAAGCAAAGGTTGGCACGCCGAAATAGTCTTTCACACGATATACCATGTCTAAATATGGCATACCTGGTTTCACCATCACCATATCCGCGCCTTCTTGTAAATCAAGAGCCACTTCTTGCAAGCCTTCATTACCGTTGGCTGGATCAAGTTGATAGGTTTTCTTGTCACCACCTTTAAGGTTCCCAGCAGAACCGACTGCATCACGGAATGGGCCATAATAATTAGACGCATATTTTGCGGAGTACGCCATAATTTGCGTATTGATATGACCATTTTCTTCCAATGCCTGACGAATACGACCAATACGTCCATCCATCATATCACTCGGTGCCACAATATCAGCACCAGCTTCAGCGTGTGAAACAGCCTGTTTAATCAGGATATCTGTTGTGATATCGTTTAAGACATAGCCTTCTTCATCAATGATGCCATCTTGTCCATGAATAGTATAAGGATCAAGTGCTACATCAGTTAATACGCCTAATTCTGGATACGCGGCTTTCAATGCTTTTACTGCACGCTGTACTAAACCATTTGGGTTAAACGCTTCATCTGCCATTAAAGATTTTTTATCTTGCTCAACCACAGGGAATAATGCGATCACTGGCACACCATATTTCACTAAAAGACCTGCTTCAATTAATAACTGATCGATGGTTAAACGCTCAACTTTAGGCATAGAAGGCACTGGTTCACGATGATTTTCACCTTCAATAATAAATACCGGATAAATTAAATCATTCGCGGTTAAAGTATTTTCTGCCACTAAACGGCGGCTAAAATCATGTTTACGTAAGCGACGAAGACGACGGGTTGGGAAACCGCCTAAAATTTGTTGAGTCATAATAATATTCCTGTTTTTTATGATGTTAAAAGGGCGTATCACCTACGCCCATTTTCTTAATCTTTGTGATTCAAATCAGCCTGATTTTCTACCGCACTTTCTTCATCCGTTGTCTCTTCTTCATCATCTTTCGGTTGATAGAAACGAGCAACTAATAAGCCTAATTCAAATAAAAGGCACATTGGTACGGCAAGTAACGTTTGTGAGAAAACATCGGGTGGCGTTAAGATCATACCGACAAAAAACGCACCGACAACAATATAAGGACGTTTTGAAGCCAATGCTTTCGTCGTGGTTACACCTGTCCAACAAAGTAAAATAATAGCAACAGGTACTTCAAAACACACACCGAATGCCAAGAATAATGCTAAAGCAAAATCAAGGTAACTACTGATATCTGTGGCGATAGCCACCCCTTCTGGTGCGGTTTGAGTAAAGAAACTAAACACAAAAGGGAAAACGATGTAATAAGCAAATGCCACACCGCAATAGAATAAAACTGTACTGGAAAATAATAACGGATAAATTAAACGTTTTTCATGTTGATATAGCGCCGGTGCAACAAACGCCCAAATTTGATAAAGCAAATAAGGCACCGAAATAAATACCGATACAATCGCGGTTAATTTAATTGGCGTAAAGAAAGGCGTTTGAATATTGGTTGCAATCATCGTTGCGCCCTTTGGCATTACTGCCGTTAAAGGTGCGGCGACAAAATGATAAATATCATTAGAAAAATAAACCAACGCCACAAAAACCACTAAAATACAAATTACACAACGTAATAAGCGGTTTCTGAGTTCAACAAGATGGGTAATTAACGGTTGGGAATCGTCCGTCGTATTGCTCATAATTATTCTCTAGGACTTAGCTTCAGATTTAGGTGCTGGTTGCAGTTCCACATCATCCGGCGAATAGTAATCAGATAAACGCTCGGTTAATTCAGCTTGTTCATGGGCTTCAAGTGCGGTCAAATCCACTTCTATTTTTTCAGGTTCTGAAACTTCAGCAAGTTCATTCTCTACATGCTCTATCGATGCTGTTTCAGATGGTTTTTCTGTAGTTTCTTGTGAATTCACCACGAGTTTTTCAGCAGAATTAGCAGGATTTTCAGCCGCACTTTTAATTTCTTTAATTTGCTCTTCTACCGTTGTGCCCGCTGCAGCCGCTTTTTCTTCTAGCTCTGCACGCATTTTTTGAGCCTGCTCTTTCAGCTCTTCAACGGTTTTACTTAAATCTGGGGAAAGCTGTTTTAGATTCAGTTGTTCCGCTTTCTTAATGCTATCTTGCAATTCTTGCAATTTAAGCTCTTGTTTTAATTCATTTTGAACATTAGCTGCCAACCCACGGATCGTTTTCACCCAGCCCATTACCGTGCGGATAGCCACAGGTAAACGCTTAGGGCCTAGTACTACTAAGCCCACAAGCATCAATAAAACAAGTTCGGAAAAACCAATATCAAACACGGTTATGCCTGTTCTTTATCTTTTACAGTTTCAGTTTTTTCAGCGGTTGTTGTGCCGTCTTTAATTTGAGTAAACTCCGCATCTTTTTTTGGCTCGTCATCAGACATCGCTTTTTTAAAGCCTTTTACTGCTGCGCCAAGATCAGATCCCGCATTGCGTAATTTTTTTGTACCGAATACTAATAAAATCACGACTAATAAAATAATCATTTGTGCTGGGGATAAACCAAACATAGAAAAACTCCGTTAGAATTAAATTGAAAATTTGGGCTTGAATATACTCTTTTTATGCATTTGTCTCAAGAGGTAATTTTAAAAGTGCGGTCAAAAAATAATGTTATTTTCAACCGCACTTTATTCTTATTATTCAGCCAGTTCTGTTTGCTCATGAGACAGGAATTATGAAATAACAAAATCCAGTTCTTTCATGTATCGCTCATAACATTGCAATATGTCCACGATCAAATCCTCTTCATTTGTAATACTTAAAGGATAACCTTCCAATTGAATATTGGTTGAAACCATTAATGCATGATGAACTTGTGCAGTTTCAGGCTCAGGCTTCTCGAACAAGGTAATTTGGTAAAAAAAATCTTCTGCTAAACCATTTTCAATAGAAAGAACCAGTTGATTATTATCACGACCAAAATGTTGCTGTAAGGTCACATTTAAACCATAGGTACCAATGAGTAACTGCCGTAACTCTCTCATTGCTAAAAGTGCCGTTGTTTTTAAATGGGAAATGGCGTCATCTCGCTTAGGTTCAATCACTAACTGTCTTAAACGACTACGCCAGTTTGCACCTGTCCACAAATCTGAAACCTCTGTGGAATAATATTGACGTTCAAATCGTAAACCTTTTAACAAACTCCATGCCATCACTGACATCAACAGAGCAAAAGGTAAAGAGAAAAACAACATCGTTGATTGTAGTATTTCAATACCGCCAAAAAGATAAAGAACAAATGTAACAGCTGACAATAAACCACCCCAAAACATAGATTGCCAACGAGGTGAAACCTGGCTTTTGTCTTCAATTGCGATATTATTAAGCGTATAAATACCAAAGTTAATGGTTACAATAAAAAAGAGTGTGATAATAAATAAAGCTAACGTTTTAGTTAAACCGGAATAGGGTAAATAACTCAAAAAATCAAAAAGAAGTGATCCCACATCATTTACAGCTCGACCTAAGGCCCCCTTAGCAAGATGCTCATTCACCCAAATTGCTCCATTACCAAATACCGTGAACCACAAAACGAAGAATAAACTTGGCACCATCAATACGCCGAAAATAAACTCCCGCAAAGTTCGTCCGCGAGAAATCCGTGCGATAAAAATCCCAAAGCCGGGCGCCCATGAAAACCACCATGCCCAGTAAAAAACCGTCCAATCCATAAACCAATCTAGATGTTCTACATCATAGGCATAAGCCTTGAAGCCGACTCTAATTAAACCGCTTAAATAGGTACCAATATTTTCCGTAAAAGCAGAAATTAAATATATTGTCGGACCGAATAGCAAAACCAATAGCATAAAGAGAAAGGTAACGCCTAGATTTAGCTCACTAAGAATACGGAACCCGTTGGCAATCCCTTGCAGTGAAATTAAGATAGCAATGATAAAAACACTCACTAAAATAAGGGGAACCAAATACGGTGAGTTATCCAATAAATGCATTGAATGGAATGCTGCAGCCAACCGAATCGCACTGTAACCTAAGGTTGCGACTACGCCAAATAAGGTGGTACAAATCCCGAGAATATCAATGACATCCCCTACTTTTCCATTAATCTTTTCTTTCAGTAAGGGATAAAAACAAGAGCGTAAAGAAAAGGGTAATTTATAGCGAAATCCGAAGTAAGCTATCGTAAGTGCAATTAATCCATAAATAGCCCAAGCACTGATACTCCAATGAAAAATACTAAAAAATAATGCCGTTCTAACTTTCTCATATTCACCTATTGGTGAAAGAAAATGTGAAAGCGGTTCAGCTACACCAAGAAAAACAATGCCAATACCAATTCCAGAGGTGAAGAGTAATGCAATCCAAGAGCCTAATTTAAACTCTGGTTCTTCCTCATCACTCCCTAGTTTAATATCGCCGTATCGTCCTAACGCCAAGAAAAGTAAAAAGAATAGAAAAAATGCACTCAGTAAAATATAAAACCAGCTAAATTGAGAGAAAATAAAGGCTTTCGCCGCAGCAAGATAAGATATCGTTTGCTGCGTATCAAATAAAAGGGCTGCAATAATCGCTAAACTAAAACCTAAACTGCCCCAAATAACATTTGCTTTGAAAGTATTTTGTATCTTCATATTTGTTTTAAGATAAAAAGTGCGGTTAAAAATTAAGAGGATTTTCAACCGCACTTTAGTCTTATTATTCAGCCAGTTCTGTTTGCTCGTGTGCCATCAATTCTTGACCCACATCGTCTAGCAAACTTAAGTAACGTTCATAATGTTTCAACATATCGGCAATCAATTCATCTTGGTCCATATATTGCACATCATAACCCACTCGACCATCAAAGAAATAAGTGTATGGCTCATAGGTCATACTATGTTGGATATGTGGCAAGTTATCATCATTAATTAATTGCTCTGACACCTCACGACCGATAGATTTCACCCCGTACATAAAGTCTCGCATCAAATCTTTTTGAATGACTAACTCGACTGCAGGTTCATCTTGATCAAATAACGTGTTAATTTGCACACTCAATTCATATTTACTAATTAACTCTTGGCGTAGCTCACGCATAGCCGGTAATACCGTATGTTTAAGGAAACGTAAAATATCTTTTTCTTGCGTTTGGTTCATCATTTGTTCCAAACGTTCTTTCCACTTATCCCCTGTCCAGAAAATACTGGTTGGATTAACTTTGGTATCAAAATATTTTTTATCCGCATTCAAGCCTTTCCATAAACTAAAACACATCAACAACATCAACGTGGCGAAAGGTAACGCCACTAATAATGTCATTGCCTGTAGATTAGCCAAACCACCCGATTGCATTAAAACAATGGCAACAACTGACATTAATATGCCCCACATTACGGCCTGCCAACGAGGTGCTGCAAGGCTTTTATCGCGTGATGCAATGTTATTTAATACATAAATACCAGAGTCTGCTGAGGTGATAAAGAATAAAGAAATCACCACCAAACTCACTAAACCGGTCACACCAGAAAGCGGTAAATAATCTAAGAATTTAAAGAGTAACGTTTCGGGCGAGGAAATCATTTGTCCTAACGTACCTGCAGCTTCCCCATCATTCAACCAAATGGCCGTATTACCAAATACGGTAAACCACAAGATGCCGAACATGCTAGGAATCACCAACACACCGAAAATAAATTCGCGAATGGTACGTCCTTTCGAGATACGCGCAATAAATAAACCGACAAATGGCGCCCAAGAACACCACCATGCCCAATACAGAATGGTCCAACCGCTAAACCAGCCAGTATGTTCTTGTTCATAAACATAGGTTTTGAAGCTTAATTGGACTAAGTTGCTGAGATAAGTTCCGATGTTGTCGCTAAAAGCAGATAACAAATAAAGTGTTGGCCCCGCCACTAATACGAAAATCAACAAACAGAAAGCTAATGTTAAATTCAGCTCACTTAAGATTTTTACCCCTTTCCCTACACCAGAAATCGCGGAAAATATCGCTAAACTCATTACCACGGCAATTACGACAACTTGCAAGCTGAAGCTATTTTCGCTAATCCAGCCTAATTGATGTAAGCCTGCACCCAATTGTGATGCACCAAAACCTAATGTTGTGATAACACCAAATAAGGTGGCAAGTAACGCCATAATGTCGATAAGATCGCCTAACTTGCCATTAATACGCTCTTTCAATAACGGATAGAAACAAGAACGTAATGCCAAAGGTAATTTGTAACGGAATCCAAAGTAAGCCAATGCCAACGCAATCGTGCCATACACCGCCCAGGCATGAATTCCCCAGTGGAATAAGGTGTGTAACAAGGCTTCTTGTTGCTTATGCTCTGCGCTGCCTGTGGTAATATCAGATAAGTAATGCGTCAATGGCTCTGCTACACCAAAGAACATCAACCCTACCCCCATACCGGCAGCAAATAACATCGCCAACCAAGACAGAAAACCAAATTCAGGCTCTTCTTCATCATTGCCTAATTTGATATTACCTAGGCTACTGACTGATAAAATGACTAAAAAGCCCAAAAATACTGAGAATGCTAATACGTAAAACCAACTAAAGTTGGCAAAAATGCCCGATTTAGCAGCATTTAATAAAGTTTGTGTTTGTTCAGGTGCGATTAAAATCATCGCGACAAGCAACACCACAAAAAATAACGTTGCACCAATCACTAAAGGATTGAACGACGTTTGCTTTTCCATAAATTTAGATAAAGACAACGCTTCCCCCTTAAAAATTAAGTGAATAAAAATAAAATCAGATTAAATAAAATAAGGCCTTAAGCCCTAAATGGTGAGATGGAACCATCGCAAATGATAGCACGGAGAAGTGCGATTTTGAAGAAAACGCTCAGTAGGATTTGAGTGGATTGTTTCCAAAAGTGCATTTATGGTATAAAAAAATACCAATTATTTCAAATTAGGAAAATATTGATGGTATTTAATTTAAGTCGTATTTTTAACTGATATAATGAATTACAAAACTTGCTCAAACAAGACAGTAAAAGAAAACGTTTTATTTAATGTGTTGTAGATAAAACAATTTCTTAATGCAGCTTCAGTAAGCTTATCAAACGTCTGATCATCTAAATCAGATGAAATAAAAATTTTAATTTTACAATCGGTTATGTGTGGAGGTTCATCATAACCATGCACACCAAGTAAGGTTAAAGGATTGGCGAGGTTGAGCCAAATTTTTCCTTCCATTTCTACAATATCGGCACGTTGTTGAACAAAATGCGCTTTTACACTACTCAAAATGCCAATGCAGTTAAGTCATCGGAGCAAGGGAAAAACTCTACAAACGTCTAGCAAAAATGGTTGAGCATAACTTTACGGAAGCAGAACAACACCATAGACATAGTTATGCCCATTACAGAGGTTCGTCGAAAGTACACATGCAAGCAAGCACAAAATATCAAGAAAATGCCCTTGTGCTATGGGCTTTTTTACGCTTTTTATAATTCAGACTTTATTAATATGAGGTAATGGTAAAAACTCTACGAAACTGACTGCTTGAATGGCAATCTAAAGTGAAATGTAATAGAAAGAGATAAAACGACAAAAAATAAACCCACCTTTACCAGATGGTCTATAAAGTGGGTTTGCCTGAGGTATAAAATCGAGTGTTAAATACGCGCTATTTTCAATATATTTTAGCTTTTATTTTTTAGGTAACGCATCACTAGAAGCATTAAATTTCACATTTGATGAAGTGTAAGCCTCAAAGTGCGGATGTTTTTTCATAAATTTAATGAAACTTTCCGCATCAGGCAAGTAAGTATCAACGCCTTCATATTTCGGATCGTTAAATAATTTACCAAAAGTTTTGTAACCATCTTTACCGCTAGCTACATAAGCATTAGTACCAACGAGATAACGTTTATTATCATCAATTGGTTCCCATTGTTGGGTTTGTTTATTCAATACTTCCACGCTGACTAAACGTTTACCTTCCGCATTTGGTATTTCATTCGCTTCGTAACGAATGCCCGCGCCATAAGGGAATGCCCCTGTAGAACCATCAACTAAAGCAAATTGCATCGCATCTTCAAGCACTTGTTTCACTAACGAACCTTCCATTTTATAGGTATATAACGTATTCCCGAAAGGTAAGAAAGTATAAGCATCATTAAAGGTTACATTGCCTGGTAAAATATCCGCACGAACACCGCCTGCATTTTGAATGGTTAAATCCACTGTTTTGAGTTCGTTATACATTGTTTCTGCAATAAAACGCGTTGCAATAGAACCTTCTGGATTTGAGCCTGCTTTATTTGGGATACGATTTGCTGAACCACCCGGCATTGCAGAACCGGTGATGACGCCAACAATTTCTTGTGCTAAACGATCTTTTTCACTTTTATATTTTGAAATAAGCATGTCTGTTTTTGCATCATGATCATCAAGTGAAATACTCTTCATTGACTTTAAAGTATCAAGCGCTTTTTTACGTTCATCGCCTGTTAATTCAGTCCATTTACCTTCCGCATTTTTCACTTGAAGTTTATGAGAACTCATTAACACATGAGGAATTTTACGAGTAATAGACGCAATACCTTCAGGACTGAATTTAACACCTAAGTCACCCACAACAGCAGAATAAGCCCAACCTTCCATTACAAATACCGGTTCGCCATTCGGATTTTTAAATTCAAGCGGATATTCATAGATTACTGGAAGTTTTAAACCACGTAATTCATCATTTCCGTATAAATAATGTGAATCCCCAGTAACGATCACATCAATATCATTTACTTTTTGAGCAATTTCGATATTTTTTTCACTTCCTGCATGTGAAAGTAAAATGATTTTATTAATGCCTTGTTGTTTTAGCGCATTTGCCATAATTTGTGCGGTAGCAATTTCATCATAGAACTTCACATCCTTACCTGGTGAAGATGAATTAACCGTTTTATTCACGGTATCTAAACCGATAATGGCAATTTTTTCTCCATCCACAGTGAAAATATCGTAAGGTTTCCATTTGTTATATAAAATTGAATTTTTATCAGGAATAACATTGGCTGAAAGTACTGGAATTTTTAATGGCTCGAGTAGTTTTAATAAACCTTCATTACCCGCGTCAAATTCATGGTTACCCAAAGTAAAATAATGGAAATTACCAGCATTCATGACAGCCGCATCAGCGGAACCGCCAAAAAGTGTGAAATACAGCGTACCGGTAATCGCATCACCAGCATGTAGCACTAATGGATTTTTATACTTTTTACGTAACTCATAAAGTTTTCCATTCACAGCAGAAAAACCGCCAATATCAACCTTTGTTTGTTGACCATTTAGATTAATTCTTGCTTCGTGCGGTTCCAAATAAGAATGGTGGTCGTTAATATGTAAGATACTTAACTCCACAGCTTTATGTGCTTGCGGCGCTTCTTTAGCAAAGGCTGCACCTGAGCAAAGCATTGCTAACGCACTAACTGCAAAGGTAACTGATTTTTTAGATAAAAACATAATGGCTCCTTGTGAGTAAACGGATTAATTTAAGCCTTCAAGCATTGCTTGGAAAGTCTTATAACGAATAGCATAGTTATTGTGTTGAAGATTTTCACGTGCTTGATCTAAATACGAAAAATCATCAACCTCCACCCCTTTAAATTGGCGAGCAAACATCATATTGGCTAGAGCTAGGCGGGGCTTAATTTCAGAAGAAGGGGTTATCAAACTCACTCGATTCTCAGTAATAGAAAAAGTTGTTTGATTAGGAAAATCTTGACGCATCTGTTCAATAATTTTTTGAAATATGCCTTTAGCATCCAAAGACAATAATATAATTTGATCTGGTTTGGCTCCCCTTTCTAGTAAAGCCTGAACAAATTGCTCCGAATTATCTGTTTGACGAATATAAATTTTTGCCTGCTCATTCGCTAAAAAAGACACCAATAAGTTTTTCTTCATTTCCTGAATTAAATTAGCATCGCCAGTATTTATCGGCTCAAAGTATAAGTAATCAAGAAATTTAGGAGTGAGATTTTTATCTGTTTTAAAAATGCGAGTGAGGATTTTTTCGCTTATTTGGATCTGATTATCTAGGAATTGAGGAGGTAAAGAAAAAAGTGCGGTGAGTTTTTTCTGTAAAATCGAAACTTGTTGCTTTTCTTGTTTGGCTAAAGCGATTGAAAATTGTTGTTTTAAAGCCTCAGCGGACTCAGTAGATACTGATTGTTGAGAAGACGGAGGAGGACTCGCTATCACAGATTGTTGAATGCCAATACATGACGCTAATCCAAGTAACACAGAATGAAAACCGATTTTCATAATAAACCTCATTTAACTGATATTTTATCAATATAAAATACCGCTTAACGCGTAAACTTGACCTAAAACTATTTGAGAGTTTCTTAGATTATACGTAAAACAAAATTGCATGTGAATGATAATGTTTACCTTTTCAAGAGAATATAACGTACTTATTAGAATGCTCATCGAAAACTTGCAAGTTTGCTCAAAAAGTATAAAATTCGCAAGCTTTTTGTCTATATATACAGAGAAAAAAGTAAGCTATATTCTTAAATCGCTTTCGAGTTTGGGAATATTCTTTTAGTAATTAAACATTTAGAGGAAGGTTATGGTAACCATTCGTTTATCTCGTGGCGGAGCTAAAAA
>CAKQTN010000030.1:0-11992 GCA_934276625.1 uncultured Haemophilus sp. | reverse complement strand
GCTCTGCAGCAACTTTATCCGCAACCAATTTAGCATTGCCGGTTTGGGAGCCTGAAAGCACAGTAATTGAAAAAGGTTCTACCGAAAGTGCGGTCAAATTTGCAGCCAAATGTTGCCCTGCTACCGGTTGTTCTACACCGGAAGCTTGCGACCATGCATAACCGGAAAGCCATGCCAATTGAAGAGGCGTTAGCGTTGGTAAGAGCTTCAGTATTTCTGTTGGTAATGGATTGTTGTGTTGCATAAGTTTCCCCACAAGAAAATGAGTAATATCAGTAAATTCACATTAAGAAAGCGCGAGTTAGAAAATCATACCGGCGGCTACGGTGTTATAAGTTGCTTCATCAACTAAAATAAAGGCACCACCAGAGATATTTTCTTCATAAGTTGTGGCAACAATCGGTTTCTGTAAACTTAAACGCACTCGAGCAATATCATTCATCTTTAAGGCCGTAGCACCACTTTCTTGTTCGAGTGTATGAACGTTTAACACACTTTCAATTTCACTGATTTTGGCAAATACGGTTTGCGTACCATGTTTAAGTAAATATTTACGGGCGGTATTTAGTGGGCGTTCATCAAACCAACAAATCGTTGCTTCAAGTTGCTTTTGTGGTGTAAGAGGTGAACTTTCATCTACAAATAAATCACCACGAGAAATATCAATGTCGCGATCTAAACGTAAGGTAATCACTTCCCCGGCCACCGCCTGTGTCACCTCACCTTTTGGCGTAATAATCTCGGTCACTTTAGCGGTTAATCCATTCGGTTCAATTCGAATAGTCTGCCCCAGTTGTACTGAGCCACGTTCTATTCGACCTTGATAACCGCGGAAATCATCGGCTTTATCTGCATCCTGACGCACCACTAATTGCACCGGAAAATAGAGATCAGCATTGGAATGGCTCACCTCATCCACACTTGGTAAATTTTCTAAAATGGTGAGTAAAGGTTCGCCTTGATACCAAGGGGTACTTTCACTTACATATACCAGGTTATCGCCAAGCAATGCAGATACCGGCACAAAATGTACCTCTTTTAATCCGAGTTGTGCCGCCAATTGACGATACGCCTCCACAATGGCATTGAATTTTTCTTCGCTGTAATCCAATAAATCCATTTTGTTTACTGCCACTAAAATGTGCGGGCAATTTAATTGACGTAAAATCGCTGAATGACGTTTGGTTTGTGGTAAGAGTTGTAACGGTTTCTCATCAAAATTCAACTGAGAAGCATCAATTAAGACGATTGCAGCAGATGCCGTACTTGCCCCTGTCACCATGTTACGTGTGTATTGTTCATGTCCTGGGGTATCGGCGATGATGAATTTACGTTTTGCCGTAGAGAAATAACGATAAGCTACATCAATGGTAATGCCCTGTTCACGTTCAGCTTCCAAACCATCTGTCAAAATAGAAAAATCAATGGCTTCTTTATTACCTTTCTCTTTTCCTGCGTTAAGGGTTTTGATTTGGTCGGTCAATAACGCTTTGCTATCGTAAAGTAAACGGCCGATTAAGGTACTTTTCCCGTCATCTACACTACCGGCAGTAATAAAACGAAGTGGAGTTGAATGTTGTGTCATATTTCTTCCTTATATTCTGTTAATTATTCTTTTGTATTTCATCATCTTTGAATAATGCCCCATATAAATCGCCTGAACGACTTTCAATTTTTAGAAAAATTTGTACTGTTTGAGCGTAGTGAGTTTACAAATTTTTCGTTAAGAAAATTGAAACAAAGTGAAGAGGAGCGATTTAATTGGGGTGTGTTCTTTGCTACTTTCTTGCACAAGCAAGAAAGTAGAAATACTAAAAATACCCTTCTTTTTTCCGTTTCTCCATGGCGGCTTCGCTGGCTTGGTCGTCTAGACGAGTGGCACTGCGTTCGGAAATGTCGGCAATAGCGGTTTCTTCAATAATTTCTAATGGTGTTGATGCGATGCTCGCTACCGGACAGGTACAACTAATATCGCCTACGGTGCGGAAACGAACATCTAATACTTCGCTGACTTCATTCGGCAATTTAGGGGTTAATGGCGTCACCGGCACTAATAAACCTTTTCGACGTACAACTTCGCGTTTATGACTGTAATAGATCGGAGGCAATTCCAAATTCTCTCGGGCGATATATTGCCAAATGTCTAATTCCGTCCAGTTAGAAATTGGAAACACCCGCATGTTTTCGCCTTTATGCAATTTAGCATTGTACAGAGACCATAATTCCGGACGTTGTGCCTTAGGATCCCATTGACCGAACTCATCACGGAACGAGAAAATTCGTTCTTTAGCACGAGCTTTTTCCTCATCACGACGAGCACCGCCCATCAAGGCATCAAATCCATTCTCTGCAATGGTCTCTAATAAAGTCACCGCCTGTGCCGCATTACGCGAATCGGTTTCTTTGCGCAATACTACCGTACCTTTGGCAATGGAATCTTCCACATGCCCAACGACTAAGCGTGCATTAAGTTTTGCCACTTGTTCATCTCTAAATTGGATCACTTCCGGATAGTTATGGCCGGTATCAATGTGTACCAATGGAAACGGTAAATGTACCGGACGATCACCTAACTGGAATGCTTTACGGGCTAATGCCAGCAATACCACCGAATCCTTCCCACCGGAAAAGAGCAACGCCGGGTTTTCACATTCCGCAACGACTTCACGAATAATATGAATCGACTCAGCCTCGAGCCAGTCTAGATGTTGGTTGTTGAGTTCAGTTTTTGTCATGTTTTGCTTCCTATATTTTTCTACTTATGTAATCCACATTCCTTACTATCTTTACTCTCCCACCACCAGCGGCCGGCACGAATATCTTCGCCCTGTTTAACTTGGCGGGTACAAGGATCGCAGCCAATGCTTGGAAACCCTTGATGATAAAGAGCGTTATAAGGCACATTGTTGGCTAAGATATAAGCCCACACATCTGTTTCTGACCAATCAAAAATAGGGTTGTATTTATCAATACCACGCGCCTTATCCTGCTCGGCAAACGGCAGCTCAGTACGTGTGGCCGATTGTTCACGACGTTGTCCGGTCAGCCATGCATCTGCATCTTGAATCGCACGATTTAAGGGTTCGATTTTACGGATATGGCAACACTCGCGACGTAATTCCACGCTTTCATAAAAAGCAAATTGCCCTTTTTCTTCCTCGTAGCGAGTCACTTCATCAGCAATCGGCTGAAAGCGTTCTATTTGAAGATGTGGATAGACTTTCTCAAGGTTGTTTAATAAATTTAACGTATCTTGATGGAGTAAACCGGTATCTAAAGTAAAAATACCAATATCTAAGTTTTCACGTGCAATGACATCGGTAATAACCATATCTTCTACGGCTAAACTGCTGGCAAAGCGTGTATTGTGATGGCTATCAGCTATTTGATGTAAACGTTGCTTCAATGTGGCTGTTTTTTCTGCCAAACGATCTTGTACATCAAGGCTAACAAGTGGAATTTGCCAAAAAGTCGGTTTAAATAAACTCATCATCCACTCCTTACGCCACTTGACTGATGGTTAGACTTTCTAAGGTAAAGTGCGGTTGTTTTTGACGTTGTTTTTCTTCGCCAAACCACGCTAATTGTTCGTGTAATTTCACCACTTCTCCCACCACAATTAAGGCTGGTGTCTCTGCTTTTTCAGCTAATTCAGCTAAATTTGCAAGTGTGCCAATCGCTGTTTTTTGAGTAAGTTGAGTACCTTGGCTGATAATCGCAACAGGCGTATTCGCAGCTCGACCATATTGTTGTAAACGTTCAGCAATGACTTGAGCTTTTAACGTCCCCATATAAATAACTAAGGTTTGATGACTTCTTGCTAAGGTTTGCCATTCAATATCAGACGCATCGGCTTTACGATGACCTGTCACAAAAATGGTACTTTGTGCATAATCTCGGTGAGTTAATGGGATGCCAGCATAGGCTGTTGCGCCAATACCCGCTGTAATACCGGGTACAACCGAAAATGGAATTTGATGTTGAGCTAATACTTCTAATTCTTCGCCACCGCGTCCAAAAACGAAAGGATCGCCGCCTTTTAAGCGCACTACTCGCTTGCCTTGTTGGGCAAGGGTTAATAACAATTGGTTGGTTTCATCTTGTGCGACAGAACGACCATTGGCACGTTTCCCCACAAAAATACGTTCTGCATCACGGCGAATCAAAGAAAGAATCTCATCAGAAACCAAGGCATCGTAAAGCACCACATCAGCTTGTTGAATTTCCTGTAAACCGTTAAGAGTTAGTAAGCCAGCATCTCCAGGACCGGCACCGACTAAAGAGACAAAACCACCTTGATAGTTATTTTCTAGTTGCTCAGCCAATTCCTCTTCAGCTTGTGCCTCTTGTTGATTCTTAACGAGACTAGCAAAACGTCCACTAAACATTTTTTCCCAAAAACGGCGACGTTCAGTGACCGATGCCAATTTTGCTTTTACTTGATCACGCCATTTGCCGGATATCTCAGCGATTTTGCCCAAATGTTGTGGCAATAATGCTTCCAGTTTCTCACGTAATAAACGGGCTAATACCGGCGCCTTGCCACCACTCGAAATCGCAATTTGGATCGGGTTACGATCAATAATAGAAGGGAAGATAAAGCTACAATGAGGTTGATCATCCACCACATTGACTAATTTATGTTGGCTTTCGGCTAAATGGAAAATACGGTGATTTAATACCTCATCATTTGTTGCCGCGATCACTAACATCACCGTTCTCATTTGTTCGACATTAAATTCTTTGGCAATCCATAGCACTTTATTTTGACGTTCAAGCTCGCTTAATTCCTCATTTAATTGGCGAGCAACAATACGGACTTGAGCATTTGCTTTGAGCAACAACCCAACTTTACGAGCAGCCACTGAACCACCGCCGACAACAAGTACTGGGCGACCAGTTAAATCAGCAAAAAGTGGAAAATAATTCATGGGTATCACTCCTATTTATTCACTTTATCAGCACGTTGTGCACTGATATATAGACGATCAAATAAGCCGTTATCGACAAAATGTTTGGTATTAATCGCCTCCCACGAACCAAAACGTTGGTTCACATCAAATTGATTCACTTCGGGAAAAAGTGCGGTCGTTTTAGCAATAATTTTTTTATCTGTCGGACGGAAATAATTTTGGGCAGCCAGTTCCTGTGCTTGGGGTGACCATAAATAGCTCAAATAATCATGGGAAAGTTGATGCAAACCATCTGCCTGCGTATTTTTATTCACTTCCACCACATAAATTGGGGTATAGGCCGTTATACTTGGGTACACCACTTCAACGCTATTTTCACCCAGTGTTTTAGCGGCTAACGCTGCTTCATTTTCCGGGGCAATTAAAACATCACCGATATTACGCTGCGTAAAAGAAATACTGGCACTGCGCGCACCGGCCTCTAAAACCGGCACATTTCTTAGCAGGCGTAACATAAAATCTTGTGGTTTATCACTATGCTGTTCGGCATAAGCTAAAGCGGATAAATAAGCAAAGCGCCCGTTCGCAGAGGTTTTAGGATTAGCAAACACCACTTTGACATCATCACGTACCAAATCCGACCAGTCTTGAATGTGTTTTGGATTTCCTTTTTTCACCAAAAGCACCATCACTGACCCAAAAGGAACGGCTCCATTCGGTAATACTTGCTGCCAATCCGCATTCACTAAGCCCTTTTTAACTAAAGCGTCGATATCATTACTTTGTGTTAGCGTCACCACATCTGCAGGCAAGCCATTTAACACGCTGAGCACCTGTTTACTGGCGCCACCATGCGATTGTGAAATCATCACATCTGAGGGAAATTCACGTTGAAACGCGATGTTATATTCCTTATAGAAATCACGAATCACGTCATAGGACACATTCAGTAGTACTGTTTTTTGTTCCGTACTGGTATGCCATAAACAAGCTGCCAAGCCGAAAGAAAGCACTGAAAATAAAGCGATTTTTTTCATTTTTACTCTCCTCCGTTATTACCCTCAATTTCGTATGGCTAAATTTATATCGCAAAATGTTAAGTACAAAAAATAACGAAAAAGCATTTTATAGAACAAAATGAAATATAAAATGGAAAACCAAACGTTTTCTTATTTCACTTTGGAATATTAAATAAATTTCTGTTCTTTGCCATTATGGAAAAGAGCGGTTATTTTTTTGAACATTTCAAAACGCTTATAAAGCTTAGGTATTTATCTGTTGTGAAGGTGGGATAATGAAAACCGTATTACCAGGATTTAAACGAAGTATATTGATTACATTAGCCTGGCTCGGCTCAATGGTATTATTGCCATTAACATTACTTGTGCTCACTGCCTGGCAGTTAAAATGGGCTGATATCGTTCAAATCATCACGAGTGAACGAGTGATCTCATCCTTAACGCTATCCTTTGAAATGGCGGCAATCGCGACGTTAATTAATATCGTTTTTGGCTTTTTATTAGCATGGATTTTAGTGCGTTATAACTTTCCAGGTAAGAATCTCGTCAATGCGTTAGTAGATTTACCTTTTGCTTTACCCACTGCCGTTGCTGGTATCGCACTTGCCTCTCTTTATGCTCCGACTGGAGTGATTGGGCAATGGTTAAGCCATTTAGGGATTCAACTCGCTTATACTCCAAGTGGTATTGCGATTGCGCTGATTTTTGTCAGCTTGCCTTTTACCGTTAGAGCGATTCAACCCGTATTAGCAAATCTCGATCCTAGCTATGAAGAAGCGGCTCAAATTTTAGGTGCATCTAGATTAACAACGTTGCGAAAAGTCATCATCCCGGTGATATTGCCTGCATTAATAGGTGGCGCAGGTATGGGATTTGCGCGATCGCTTGGTGAATACGGCTCGGTAATTTTTATTGCAGGTAATGTGCCACTTGTATCCGAAATTGCACCATTGATTATTATGTCAAAACTTGATTTATATGACGTGCAAGGTGCATCTGTGGTTGCATTATTAATGCTTGCCATTTCATTTCTGTTGATTTTATTCATTAACTTAGCGCAGTGGTCTGTTGCCAAACGCATTAGTCCAATTCGATAAGAGGTATTTATGAAAACTCAATCGTGGCAAAAATGGATCTTAATTCTGACCGCACTCAGTTTTTTTACGATCATATTATTGCTCCCATTATTTACCGTATTCTATTCAGCCCTTGAACAAGGAATTGGTCTATTTTTCGCTGCATTAAAAGAACCTGAAGCCTTAGCGGCTATTTGGCTTACGATTAAAGTCTCTTTAATTGTATTACCTATTAACATTTTTATCGGTGTGGTTATGGCTTGGGCTATTGCTTACTTTGACTTTAAAGGGAAAAGCTTATTAACCGCACTACTCGACCTCCCCTTTTCCATTTCACCAGTGGTTGTAGGATTAATGTTCTTACTGCTGTTTGGGTTAGATGGACTTTGGGGCGCATGGCTTGCTGAACACCATATTCGTTTTATGTTTGCTACGCCAAGCATTGTTATCGTGACTTTATTCGTTACCTTTCCACTTATTGCAAAATCATTAATTCCAACCATGTCAGCACAAGGCACAAGTGAGGAACAAGCTGCGTTAATCTTAGGTGCATCCACTTGGCAACTTTTCTGGCACGTAACGCTACCAAAAATAAAATGGGCATTAATTTATGGTGTGATTTTAAGTAACGCTCGTGCAATGGGTGAATTCGGTGCCGTGAGTGTTGTATCTGGGCATATTCGCGGTTTGACTAATACCATCCCACTTTATGTAGAAATCAGTTACAACGAATATCAATTTGTTGCCGCATTTGCTTGCGCCAGTTTATTGGCATTAATCGCAGTAGGTACACTGGGATTACAAAACATAGTGAGATATGTGGAAAAGAAAAAAATCCAAGAATAACAACAGGAACACAATACATGACAATCAAAATCCAGCAACTAAACAAACACTTTGGACAGTTTCATGCGTTGAAAGACATCAATCTCAACTTTCCGGAAAATCGGCTAACCGCCTTGCTTGGACCAAGTGGTTGTGGAAAAACAACGCTATTACGGATCATTGCTGGATTAGAATTTGCTGATAATGGACACATTTGGTTTGGTGAAAAAGAGGTGACTCAACTTTCGGCTGCTGAACGCGGTGTTGGCTTTGTATTTCAGCATTATGCACTGTTTCAAAATATGACCGTCTTTGACAATGTCGCTTTTGGCTTAACGGTGAAACCTCGTAGAGAACGTCCCTCTGCAGAAGAAACTCGCGAAAAAGTCACCGCACTTTTAAAGCTAGTAAAACTTGAATGGCTAGCCGATCGCTATCCTAATCAACTTTCTGGTGGACAAAAACAACGGATAGCCTTAGCTCGGTCCCTTGCTGTTCAACCGAAAGTCTTACTACTTGATGAACCCTTTGGTGCATTGGATGCTCAAGTTCGTAAAGAATTACGTCGTTGGCTACGGGAATTGCAACATGAACTCAATGTGACCAGTATTTTCGTTACCCATGATCAAGATGAAGCATTAGATATGTCTGATCGCATTGTGGTGATGAATAAAGGTCAAGTGGAGCAAATTGATGAGCCTAGCCAAATCTATCATGCACCACAAACCCCTTTCGTCACACAATTTGTGGGAGATGTTAATGTGTTCCACGGACACATTGATCAAGGCAATTTAGTCATTGGTGAATTTGCTCATAATTTACAAACACATAGCAATGCGACTCATGCAGTCAATAACCAATCTGCAACGGCTTATATTCGCCCTTACGAACTGACGCTTTCACGCGAATCTCATAATGCCTTAGCGAGTGGTACGATTCATCATATTAATGCTATTGGTTTTATCGTGAGAATTGAAGTGGAAAGCTCGCAAACAGAACAACCGATTGAGGTGATTCTTACCAAAGAAAACTATCTCAATGCGCAGTATAAAATAGGTGATCATGTTTATCTCGTGCCGGATAAATTAAATCTATTTCAAGGAATGAATATTTAGAAAAGTAAAAGTGCGGTCAAAATCGACCGCACTTTTTATATTTAAAGGAGAAAATTATTTTTTACCTAATTGCGGTAAAACTGAATCTTTCCCTGCAGTTAAGAGACCTACTTGAGAATAGATACTTAATTTTCCGCGCGTATCTGCTACGTCTAAATTACGCATAGTTAATTGACCAATACGATCGATTGGATCAAATGGTGCATTTTCCACTTTTTCCATACTTAAACGTTCAGCCGCATAAGTTAAGTTTGGTGATTCAGTATTTAAGATGGAATAGTCATTACCACGACGAAGTTCTAATGTCACTTCACCAGTCACCGCACGAGCGACCCAACGTTGTGCAGTTTCACGTAACATTAACGCTTGTGGATCAAACCAACGACCTTGGTATAACAAACGGCCTAAACGTAAACCGTTGATACGATATTGTTCAATAGTATCTTCATTATGAATACCGGTCACTAAACGTTCATAAGCGATATGGAATAATGCCATTCCCGGTGCTTCATAAATACCGCGTGATTTGGCTTCGATAATACGGTTTTCAATTTGGTCTGACATGCCTAAACCATGACGACCACCAATGCGATTTGCTTCTAAGAAAAGATCCACCACGTTATCAAATGTTTTACCGTTTAATGCAACCGGCACACCTTCTTCAAAACGAACAGTCACCACTTCTGGTTTTACTTGAACATTTTCATCCCAAAATGCCACGCCCATAATTGGTTTCACAATTTTAATACCGGTGCTTAATTCTTCTAAGTCTTTCGCTTCATGAGTTGCACCTAACATATTAGAGTCAGTTGAATAGGCTTTTTCTACCGACATTTTGTAGTCAAAACCATTTGCGATTAAGAATTGTGACATTTCAAAACGACCACCCAACTCATCGATGAATTGTTGATCTAACCACGGTTTGTAAATTTTTAAATTTGGATTGGTTAATAAGCCATAACGGTAAAAACGCTCAATATCGTTACCTTTGAAAGTTGAACCATCACCCCAGATATTCACATCATCTTCTTTCATTGCTGCAACAAGCATCGTACCTGTTACCGCACGACCAAGTGGTGTGGTATTGAAATAGGTTGCTCCACCAGTAGAAATATGGAATGCACCACATTGAATAGCCGCAATCCCTTCATGGGCTAACTGCGCACGACAATCCACTAAACGCGCATTTTCCGCACCATATTCCATTGCTTTTCTGGGAATTGCATTGTAATCATCTTCATCTGGTTGACCTAAGTTTGCTGTATAAGCATAAGGTACTGCACCTTTTTGACGCATCCAAAGTAATGCCGCACTGGTATCTAGCCCGCCTGAAAAAGCGATACCAACTTTTTGACCTTTAGGTAAATGTTGCAGAATCGTATTTGACATATTTTATTTCCTTCATTGTGGTTATGGTGAGTGAGTCTTTAAAAAGTGCGGTCAAAAATCACTGCGCTTTTCTAACATATCATCGGGATTTGGATAACGATAAGCGAAGCCTAAATCTCGACAAATTTTATCTGCCATAATGATTCGTTTCGGATCCGAATCACTACATTCAAATTGTGGTGTGAATAAATCATAACATGCAGCTGCTTTTGTGTAATATTCTGCTCGCGTAGGATGAACAGGGGCACAAAGATGGTAAGTTCGCAATCCATTTGGATTCATGAGTAAAGTGGTAATAGCTTCAATGCAATCCTCTAGATGCACCAAATTAACAGGTGAATAGCCCTGTTTTAAATTGTGTTTTCCTGCTAAGAATTTAACAGGATGGCGTTGTTTACCAATTAATCCTGCAAGTCGAAGAATATCGCAATGGGATATTCCTGATTGGAACAAGCACTGTTCTGCTTGTATCAGTGTTTTACCCATTTCTGTTTCAGCTGAAAGTTGAGAACCTTCATCAAATTGCCCCGAAATATCAGGAAAAACAGAAGTTGAACTGGTAAAAAGTACATGTTGTACACCTTGTTTCTTTGCTTGATTGGCTAAAAAAGCAAGATATTCACAATACTGTTGAGAAGAAAAACTGCTAGGTGGTAGGGTGATAATGAGAGCATCTACATTAAAAAGAGGGCGAATATGGTGTGGCAAACGTTTCATTTCGTCAGAAAGCGAAAAAGGATAAGTTTCAATACCTAGCTGATGCAATTTCTGAGCATCATCAGGGGATTGTTTTGAGCCTTTTACACACCAACCAAGTTCTTTCAAGTGCAGCGCCAGCGGTAAGCCTAACCAACCTAAACCAACTATCGCAACAGATTTCATACTCTTTTATTCACAATATTTTATCCATAAAAATCCCTGCTATTCTAAAGCATAGCAGGGAGTTTGTTAATGTTATTTTGTTAATAAATCCAAAGCCTCTTGATATTTAGCCACTGTTTTTTCAATCACTTCTTTTGGTACTTTCGGTGCTGGTGGTTGTTTATTCCAACCACTTTGTTCTAACCAATCTCGTACAAATTGCTTATCAAATGAGGGCGGATTTGTGCCTTCTTTATAAGTATCAACTGACCAAAAACGGCTAGAATCTGGTGTTAATACCTCATCCATTAAAGTGAGCGTACCATTTTCATCTAAACCAAATTCAAATTTAGTATCACAAATAATAATGCCTTTAGTCAGCGCATATTTGGCAGCCTCAGTATAAAGTGCAATCGCTTTTTCTCTGACTTGTGCCGCTAACTCTGCGCCAATTGCTTTTTCACATTCTTCATAGCTAATATTGATATCGTGATTGCCCACTTCTTCTTTGCTTGATGGTGTGAAAATCGGCTCTGGTAATTTACTTGCCTCAACTAATCCTTCAGGTAATTTCAAACCACAAATGGTGCCCGTTTGCTTATAATCTTTTAGCCCGCTACCTGTTAAATAACCACGTACGATGGATTCAATTTTTATTGGTTTCAAACGCTTACATACCACTGCTCGATCTTTCACTAAATCAGCTTCTTCTTTTACTAACACATCATAAACTGAATCGCCAGTAAAATGATTCGGCATAATATGGGCTAACTTATTGAACCAGAAATTGGAAA
>CAKQTN010000029.1:0-12545 GCA_934276625.1 uncultured Haemophilus sp. | reverse complement strand
CCTTTTGGAGAAAGCTGCATAATCTCGCGGCTTAATCGAGCTGCTTCAAAACGATCGTGCGTCACTAAAATGCAAGCCATGCCTTGTTGCTCAATTTTCTCTACCAACATAGCAGCTAAAATATTACGCAAATCACGATCCAAACCGACAAAAGGTTCGTCCAATAAGGCTAAATCACAGCCACATAGCAATAGACGCAAAAATGCCACGCGTTTTGCCATTCCACCTGATAATTCGGTCGGGTATTTATTCAAATCACCCGAAGAAAGTCCGATCTTTTCTGCCAGCGCAATGATTTCATATTCATTTGGGTCATCCATGAAAATGGCGATATTCTGCATGGCCGTGAGATTTTCTAATAGACGATTTTCTTGAAACAGAAAGCCGGTTTTACGAAATGTATTCTTGATTTCGCCTGATTTTGGCGTTTCCAAACCAGAAATCAAACGCAGCACAGTGGTCTTGCCACAACCGCTTGGGCCGAATAAAGTTTTCACTTCGCCCGGTTGTAAATCCATACTGAAATCACGCACGATGGGATCGCGGAGAATTTCAAAACGCACATTCTTTAAACTCAGCATTATCTTCTCCACGGCATAAACAGGATTTCCAATGGCTTGGTAATCAAATATTCAAAGAGTGAAACAAACACGATGACCAACAGCACATAAGCCATCACTGTTGATGTATCTAACATGGCTCTGGCATCGGCAATTTTTGCCCCCACACCCTCGTTGGCACCTAAAAGCTCTGCCATAATTACCACTTTTACGCCCATAGCAACCGCGACGCCAATACTGGAAATCACATAGCCTGTGAGGTGAGGAATATACAAATAGCGGATTTTTTTCCACAATCCGAGTTTGTACGCATCAAACAATTCTTCATGTTGTTTGTTGACACTTGCCATGCCCATGGCGGCACTGGCAAAGGTCAGCGGGGCGACTAATACGATAATGGTAAATAGCACGCTAGGATTGCCAAAGCCAAACCAAAATAATGCCATCACGACCCAAATGATCGGCGGCATGGCTAATAAAATCGTAATCACGGGTTTGAGCAATGCCATAGCAGTTTTAAAGCTGCCCGCAATCAGCCCTGTGGCTAAGCCAGCGACTAAGGCAATGGTAATGCCCACCACGGAACGCCATAACGAAATGCCGATTTCGTTTTGTTGGAAATGATCGAGCAGCTCAAGGGCTTTTTGAAAAACATCCGAAGGAGCAGGCAGCATAAATTCACCAAATACTGCGCTGCCCCAAGCCCACAAGGCAACCACCATCATCGCCACACTCAAGCCGGTAAAGCCGCTCCAGAGATAGTCGATGATGTAAAACAGCACAGGTTGTGGTTTACGAATTTTGTCAGTTTTAATCATGTGTTGTGATTCAGTTTCAAATTAAGCCAAGAAGAATTTATCATCTGGCAATTTACCACCTAATAGTTTTGGATTGAATTCCATCAAAGTTTCATAGAATTGCATGATTTCATTTTTCAGTTCACTGGCTTTGGTTACCGTTAAGCGCGCACCGTCTAAGCCCATTTCAATAGCGGCTTCTGGCGCTGGCAGATAATTAGCGCCAATTTCAGCCGCACTTTTGCGGTTAGCCATAATCCAGTTTAACGCATCACTTAAATCTTGGTGAAGTAGATCAAATTCCGCCTTATGTGCGTGGAAGTATTCTTCGTTAGCAATAATGCCTGCCATTGGAATAAGCGGTTTTGTATTAAATGCTTGTCCCCATTCTTTTACTAAATCAAACCCACGCACAATCTCCGTACCGACAATTTTTGCTTTCTGCACAACGGCGCTTGCCATCGGTTCTGGCAGAATGGCAGCATGGAAATCTTTCAGTAAGAACAAGCCAATTGCTTCCGTTGGTGTGGCGGCATAAGTGATCTCTACTTTATTGATATCAATATTCAGTTTTTTTAGTAAAGCTTGCAATACTATGTCTGGCATATCGTTTTTAAATGGCACAAGGATTTTTTTACCGACCAATTCTTGCGGTGAAGTGATAGGCGTACTTTTACACATCAACTGTGTAATACCATTGGTGAGAATATTTACCATGCCAACTTGTTGCCCTTGATTACGTAAGTTCACGCCCACATTACTCGGGCTCATCATCACTTTAAATTGACCACTTGCCACACCCGCACGCAACTGATCAGGTGAACGCCAAATCTCTAATGAGACATCCGCTTGTTTGGCTAATTTACCTTGCGCAGCCGCCACCGCAATGGTTACACTTGGCATCGCGGGTGCACCATAAATGGTAAATTGCTCTTTTGTTGCCGCAAAGAGAGAAGGCGACATGCCTGCTGCCGTAAGTGCTGCGCTCATTCTTAAAAAATCACGTCTATTCATTGTCATGGTTATCTCCTCATAATGAAACAGACCTAATGCCTGTACTTTGATAATAGTTTTCATTTATTATCTTACTACCCGTGAATAAAGTAAAGAAAGACAAAAGTGCGGTGAGATTTTTAGGTGTTTTAAATTCTTCTACTTTGTTAAGTCGTAGCTCCAATCCAACAATTTGAAGATTTCTTCGGTTTCTACGCCATGATCTAACACAATCGTTAGCCAGTGGGTTTTGTTCATGTGGTAGGCAGGCAAGAAATTAGGTGATTGTCTCAAAATATTCACCATATCGGGTGGACATTTGAGATTGATAAAATCAGTTTCTCCCTCTTCTTGTAGGCCAAGCTTTGTTTTTCTGATTTTGCCAATAAGTGCATACCATTTCCCTTTGGCATTACCATGGCGCAAGATGGCATATTCGGGGTATTTTTCCCACAGATATTCCGGCTGTGTCGCATATTGATTAGCCGCATAATCAAAGATTTGTTGTGCTTGGTGCATGGTTTGTCTTTTTATCATTTAGGTTATAAAAAAACGCCTAAAATAGAATTTTAGACGTTTTTTGAATTTTATTTTATTCCCCAATAAACAAGTCCTTTATATGGTAGTTTAATATTAGGCAACCAAAAATCCTCCCCCTGCCAATCGTTGTTTTTATTTCCCACGACTTTATAAAGTGTAAGAAATAAATCATTAGGATATTCTTCTCCTAATTTTCTATCATCTGGAGAAAGCATTGTGCCAGTCCCTTTAGAAAGATTACGCCCTGTTTTGACCAAAACATAAGTTTTAAAAGTTGGACGTTGAGTCTTCAATGCTTGAATGCTGATGATAAATTTTTTCTTATCCCAGTCGTCCAGTGCATAATCGCCGAGTTTATCCAGAATTAAGAATAAATCATCTGTATCTATTTGATATAAATTGGCTTGGACTTCATCTTTCAAAATAGAAGGTAAAAGGTCATCAATAGCCGATAAGTTGTTTTCATTCGGACGAAACGGAAAGTAATTCACGCCACCGACCATTTGATTAATACCCTCTGATTTTAATACATTTTTTCGGGTTGGGTTAATATTTTGGGGATAAATAATCTGAAGATTGCCGTCTAATTTTTTTGCCTGCTCAATAATCAGATTATTTGCCTGATTAAGTTGAACAAAGAAATGATAGACATCAGACGGAATATAAAGCCGTAATAATGACTTATCCCGGTCATATCCAAAAATACGAGAATGTTGCCAGAAAGTATCTGCATTCGGTTTTTTAGCTGTGCGACTGTAATAAACTGTTTGCAATTTTGGAATAGTCAATCCTCGCCCAATCACATTACCACCAATAATAATGTTGAAACCTTCTTCTAGATTGAAATCAGCTTCTGTCTGTGAGTTAACAACAAGGGTACAGATTTGCTTATTTTCTAAAAGAGCGGTTAGCTTTTCGTAGATTTCTTCAAAGTGATGAATATCGGGTTTGGTTTTTTGTAAATCTAAGTAGTTTTCTTTAAAACTATCTGCAATATTTTCTCCATTATTGATCGCTTGAACTAAATCATTCAAAAAGGCTTGGATTTTTTGAGAAAAAGCTTGATGGTCGAGAATTTTATAGCTTGGATGCAGAGCAAAATTACAGTTAGTTTTACCACATAGCGCAAATTCTGCACTGGTTATCATAAAACTGAGTAATGCTTGTTTTACCCCTTCGGCAATTTCACCACTTTCGTCTTTCATATCATCTAATTCACTGTTAATAAAACGAACGATATAACAGGGTGGATCAGAAAATACAAAATTACCACCAATGTATTTTTCTCCTGCTTCAAAGAAGTGGATAAATTCAGGTTGCCAATCGGATTCATCATGTTGCAACAAAAGTGATTGTGGTGTGGCTGTCAATTGGATAAATAGACTTTGACAACAGGAATTTTTGATGTCGCTCAATAGCTTATTGATAGTGCTAGCATCTTTATCATGCTTATCAGCGTTAGTGTTCAGGCTGGCCGCATCGGCTTCATCGTCCACAATAACTAAAGGATAGCCTTTCAGACTGTTTTGGCTAGTAAATAGATTGCGCCAACGTTTCAGTACACGAGCGTTCTTTTTAATCACTACTAAGATAGGATTATTTGCCTTCATCACTTCCATAAAACTTCTGTCGTCATTTTCTGACAATACGATAAAGTTTTTCAGATTGGTTTTGGCACGTTTGACTGTTTGTTCCTGCAAATCTACACTGTCGGTGGTGAGATATAGAAAAACTTTGTGATCATTATCAGCTAATGCACTTAACACCCCCAAAACCTGCGCTGTTTTGCCACTTTGAACATTTCCAAGTAATAAAACATTTTGTGAAATTTTTGGTTTTGTTTGCGCTAATTTTGCCATAAAACCGTTAACAGTATTTTTAACAGAATCAGCTAACTCAGGTGGAGTTAATTGGTTTAAGTAGGTTTGTAGCATTAGTTTTTCCCCTTAAATGAGAGTAACCAAATATTAGGATTGTCTGTTGAGCGAAGTTCAATATGGTCATTGCCGTATTTGCGTAGAGTTTCTTCAGTTACAGGTTCTCCCGTCCTTAAACAATCAGTAGCTTCTAAACGTCCTTTAATCCATTTACCAAAAATGGTCTGGTCTCCTTTTGAGCTGAAATTCTTACCGTTTTGTCCAGTGGTATTACATTCAAATTGCCATCCATCATCTGTAATCACTGTGAATTCTTTTTGTTTTGGGTATCCATCTGCACTTAAAAATTTTGTTGATACAATCAATTCAGCTTCATACCATGGCCTAGGTAAATAAAACCCTCGTTTATTTTTACGGCCTTTGGCGAAAAATCGATTTAAGCTACTTTCTGGAAAAGTTTTAACAGGTAAATTAAAATGATAAGCCGATATTTGTGAGAAAAGTTGTTCAACTTTAGAATCACTGATTTTCTCAACGCCTAAGCATTTTTCCAGATGAACATTATGTTCTTTAAAATCAGTTGGTTTTTCTACTTTATTAATAGTTACTCCCAATTGCTGAATGACCTGTTCTATATCATTATGTAACTTGGATGCCATCTGAAAATTACTCAAATGAAGCATCGTTTCATAGGTGCGCTCAGTGTTATCCCAAAAGCAAGTAAGATTAGCAGAGCCAATCAACCCATGAATCTCATTCTGACTTTTAAACGAATACATTTTTCCATGAAATTTTACACGTGGTGAAATGTATACAGCTCCACGTTGTTCTTCTTGTAAAAAATGATTTAATTCACAGAGGCTGTTGTATTGTGGTCTAGTAAATCCCTCTAAATAGTGCATGCCAACCAACAAATTGATTTTCTGACTATGTTCGCTATCTTCTAAAATTTTATGTAACTCTTTGACTGCATCATTTGATACATAGCCTGTTGCCATTAAAACTTCATTGGCAGACATAAATAAATCCATCCAAACTTTATTTAATGGCTTATCTGTAATTCGTGCATTAGCAATATTAGAAAAAACAGTATTCATCGTTTTCCTCCTCGAATTTTGCTTAATCGCTCATGGAATAAAATTTCTTTTTCAGCTTCTAATTTCTTATGTAAATCTACTTTTTCGTAGTTGCCTGAAAAAATCGGCAAAATACTTTTTGCTAGTTCAACGACCCCTTGTGGTGGAACGGCATTACCAATTTGACGACGAACTTCTGTCGTTGAACCAATAAACTCAAAATCATCAGGAAAACTTTGTAATCTTGCACGTTCACGATTAGTAAAAGCACGAGGTTCAGGATAATGGTAACCCCAAGTACCCCCTCCCCCTGCAGCAATGATTGTTGTGGAAGGTTTATCTCGGTGCATACGGCGATAAACAAGGCTTAACATACTTTTTACATATAAAGGATGTTCTTTAGGAATGTCGCTATAGTTTCCTCCTTCAGGGATTAGCTCTAAACGCTTACGAGTTTGTTCACTAATCTTCAGTAGCTCATTATTACTGGCATTTGGAGGGATATTGGATACTGCATGACCTGCGGTTACATATGGTTTTAACCCATTTTCTTCGCCAGTCTCATTGTGAGTCGGTTTTGGATGGTGAAAATCAAATCCTGTGTCTAACCGAACACCAACAATCAGGACTCGTTCTCGAAATTGAGGAACGCCAAATTCAGCAAAGTTATATAACTTTGCCTGAACGTAATAGCCACAATTTTCAAAGTCGGTAATGATTTGTTGGATGGCTTTTTTCTTGTTGGCGGTCAGAAGACCTTTGACATTTTCGGCAACAAAAACTTTTGGTTTTTTTGCATTCACAAAACGTAAAAAACTTTTATACAGATTCCCTCGCTCACCTTCTAAACCAGGTTGTTTCCAAATCATGGAAAAATCCTGGCAAGGAAAGCCACCTAAAATAATGTCACATTCAGGAATAGTTGGATCATTTGGGTCAATTTGTTCAATATCACCTTCTACGATTACATCGCCAATATTTTTGCGAAAACTCTCGCAAGCCCAATGGGAAAAATCATTAGCCCAAACAGTCTCATAACCAGCTTGATGAAAACCCAAATCCAAGCCTCCACAACCTGAAAATAGAGATAGAATCTTAGGTTTATTTTCGGTTGATTTAATAAGAGGAAGTTGTTCAGAATACATATGAGTTTTCTCCTATGTGGGAATTATTTAGAAAATCATGAAACAATTGTAGAAGAAAGTTGTATCTTATCCATAAGATACAGATTAATGAATTTAAAAGTATCATCTTTAACATTTTCTTATATAGCTGTTATTTTATTGCTCATTATTATTTTTTATTAAGATCATATTGAAAATATATTATGTGGCACATATTGTGCATTAGAGCACAGATGTTTTTTGTGTTTTTAATTACTCAGTCACGTAGAAAACTTGTTTTTCAAATTCGTGTTTACCAATTTTGACAGTCAGCACATATTTGCCGATTGGATCTCTTCGGTCGAATGTCCAACAGTTCATCATATATTTGCCATTTTCTAATGTTGGTCTGGTATAAGTGATAGTATGGAGTTTTTTATTTGGTGATGACACCACTTTTGCATTCTCAATCGAACTAGTGAATTCACTTTGGGCTTGAGCTTTAAAGGTTTCACTTACCGTTGCTTTTTTACCAAAATTCCCCGTTGCTACCCAACATACTTTCTCAGTTTTATTGGAACGAGAGGTTTCTTTTTTATTTAAATCAGGTGATGGCTCCTGAGTTCTATCAAACACAGAGAGATAAATAGTAGGCTCATTTGCAGTATCTTTAGCTGTTTCTTTTGATTCTGGTGCTACAGCAAATGTGCCAGTTGAGAATAAGGTCGCAATTAAAGCGAATGTTGAGATTTTTTTCATGTTAGATTCCTTTTTATATCATTATTTTATTGAACAATCATTATACCAAGGCAGCCCATATCTGCCAGCATTAAATTGGATGAGCCAAATAAGAAGGGATGAGTATTTGACGAAGGTTGTTCAAATTTTACTAAAATTTGTACTTTCTTTTTCACCCAAACCGTGTCTTTCCATGCTAGTTCCGACGCATCGACGTTGACGTCATCTTGGCTTTCAATAACAAATTTAGCCCCTTGAATGGTGAAGCCAACTGGCAGCGAACTGTTGATGACCCAACGTTCGACAGTACCGACTTTGGCCGACACATCAACTCGGCGAGGATCGAAGCGTTGTTTGTTGATTAAGCCATTTGTTACATCCAATTCAAAGGTGCGTTCTTGGGCGATTTTACTCTCGAGTATCGCCGTGGCATCAGTATTGAATTGCTCATTCATTTTTTTACTGAATGCGGAGATTTCACCTTGTGGTCTAAGTTCTAAAACGGTGTTATCTGCAAAATCATTACCTGAACTGAACACATTTTTGATTTTGTCAAAGATACCACGTTTAGCGCCGGAGATAAGCGATACACCTTCTCCTTCGCTTAAATTGACTAACACTTCTGCACGTTCTCCCGGTGCAAGAATGAGAGAATTTATCGCTTTACCTTGAGGTAAAAAACCTAAATCTCGTGCAATGAGCAACATGTCTTGTTCGTTATCTAAACGGAGATCATAGGCTCTTGCCAATGAGGCATTGAGTAAGCGTAAACGTACCCAGCCGCGAGGGACGTCAAGATAAGGCGCTTCTTGTCCATTCACAAGAAGACGATTACCAACAAAGTGCGGTTGATTTTGCTTAAATAATTGTAATCCGTCGCCGTTAAATTCCATATCTTGCAAGATTAATGGAATATCATCCACACCATATTTGTGAGGAAGTTGTGATTTTAGGCTTTGATCATCTTCAATCAACCACATTCCCACAATGCCTCGATAGGTTTGATAAGCCGAGTTCGCCAGGGTCGCAGAGCGATACCAGCAAGTCGCGGCAGGTTGGTCTATTGGGATAATGGGCGCCCAAGATTCCCCTTTTTTGAGGACTTTTGCAGCACCACCAAATAATTCACCACTGGCTTGTAATCCCTGAATAGAGAGAGCAATACTTTGTGGCAAATTGTTGTGATAATTGAGTTTTGCAAAGGCACCCGATTTGATGCGAATAGTGGGTCCAAGATAATTGCCGTTAAAGCCCCATACACTAACACTATGGGAGCCGTCTAACTTGTAGCCGGTTTCTTCCATGTTGAGAATAATTGGGCGGCCACGTTTTGCTTCCATCAACGGAGGAATGGTTAATTTTTCACGGGATGCTGCTAATACCGATTGAGGTGTGGCAGCAAGTGCGGTTGAAATTGCGGTAGTTTTTAATAATTGGCGACGAGAAAGACGCAACATATTATTTTCCTTGTGCAACTTCAGCATCAAGTTCGGCGATGCGTTTTTCCATTAAATCGTGGCAGTAAGAGGCGAGTTCGCGTACATTGTCTTTTGTGTATGATGACACATCAATTGGTTCCATCATTTCACAAATCACTTTACCGTTATCCCAACGATTTAAATCAATTTTGTTATGCGTCGTCGAACACACAACAGGCACGATTGGTACGCCAGCTGCAATCGCTGCATGGAATGCACCTGTTTTGAATGGCAATAAACCACGACCACGGCTACGTGTACCTTCAGGGAACATCCAAATTGACAGGTTGTCTTTATTGATACGACGAGCAAGTTCAGTCATGGTGCTGTGTGCTTTAGAACGATTTTCACGATCTAGGAGAATATTGCCGGTTACCCAATATAAAATGCCGAAAAAAGGAATCCAAATTAGGCTTTTTTTACCTACACTCACCGTACGAGGTAATACCATGTAAGAGATGGTCACCATATCGAAATTATTTTGGTGGTTACCGATATAAATACAACGCGGCATATTCTCTTTATTTTGTGGAAAACGGTGTTCTACTTCTAGGCCAAATAAAGGGTATAAGCGGCCAAACCAGCGAGCCATAACGCCCACATTGCTTGGGTTTTTGAAACGAATAAAGGAATAGATCGTACCGAGCACACAAATTAAAATACAGCAAAGTGCAACGATGAGAATTCTGGCGATTTTTAACATAGAAAATACCTAATTAAAATTTTTGGAAAGTATAGCAAATTACACAAAAATGTGTGCTAATCTAATGAAAAAAATGACGGAATAGTTATGAAACCCATTTATTTTATTGCAGATCTTCATTTGAGCGAAACGCATCCGGAATTAACCGCACTTTTTAACGATTTTATGCAAAACAAAGCACAAGAAGCCCAAGCGGTTTATATTTTGGGAGATCTTTTTGATTTTTGGATTGGTGATGATGAAACTTCACCTTTAATCTCACAAGTCAAACAGTTGATTAAAAACCTGACAGAAAAGGGCATTGCTTGTTATTTCATTCATGGCAATCGTGATTTTCTCGTCGGGAAAAAATTTGCAAAAGATTGTGGTTTAACGTTATTGCCTGACTATCATTGTGTTGATCTTTATGGGGCGAAAACCTTAATTTGTCATGGTGATACGTTATGTGTTGATGATGTGAAATATCAACAATTTCGCCGAAAAGTGCATCAAAAATGGAGACAAAGGCTGTTTTTATGTTTGCCACTAAAAGTGCGGTTAAAAATTGCAGAGAAAATTCGCGCGAAGAGTAAACAAGATAAGCAATATAAATCGCTGGATATTATGGATGTGAATTTAGCGTTTACGGCACAAACGGTAAAAGCATTTGGCGTGGAACGGTTAATTCACGGTCATACGCATCGAGAAGGCATTCATCAGGAAGAAACATACACGCGAATTGTGTTAGGCGATTGGCGAAAGGATTATGCCTCAATTTTGGAAGTGACAGAAAACGGTTATCGGTTTATTTAAACAAAAAGCACAGGATTAAACCTGTGCTTTTTTGTATTAAAACGTGCTGATTTTCAACCGCACTTTATTCTACGGTTACCGATTTTGCTAAGTTACGAGGTTGATCCACGTCGGTTCCTTTAATTAATGCTACATGGTATGACAATAATTGCATAGGAACGGTGTAGAAAATTGGTGCAATAATTTCATTCACTTTTGGCATGGTGATAATTTTCATGCCTTCGCTTGGTGTGAAGCCTGCTTCTTTATCAGCGAACACATAAAGCTGACCACCACGAGCACGTACCTCTTCAATGTTTGATTTCACTTTTTCAAGTAATTCATTATTTGGTGCGACCACGATAACCGGCATGTCTGCATCGATTAAGGCTAATGGACCGTGTTTTAATTCACCTGCCGCATAAGCTTCAGCATGGATATAAGAAATTTCTTTTAATTTCAATGAAGCTTCCATTGCGATAGGGTAGAACTCACCACGACCTAAGAAAAGTGCATGGTTTTTCTCTGCGAAGTCTTCTGCTAATGCTTCGATATCTTTATCAAATGCAAGGGCTTTTTCAACTTCAGCCGGAAGTGATTGTAACGCTTTTACAATTTCCACTTCTTGTTCGTTTGAGATATTGCCTTTTACTTTACCGATTGCAGTCACTAACATTAATAATGCAGCCAACTGAGTGGTAAAAGCTTTAGTTGATGCCACACCGACTTCAACGCCAGCACGTGTCATGAATGCAAGATCAGATTCGCGTACTAAAGATGAACTTGATACGTTACAGATCGTTAAGGCTGCCATGTAACCTTTTTCTTTTGCTAAGCGAAGTGCTGCAAGAGTATCCGCTGTTTCACCTGATTGAGAGATAGTCACTAACAAGCTATTTGGGCGAGTGACAAATTTGCGATAGCGGAATTCAGATGCGATTTCGACATCACAGCTCACGCCAGCAAGTGCTTCAAACCAGTAACGAGCAGTCATCCCTGCATTATAAGAGGTACCACAAGCCACAATTTGAATGTGTTCAACTTTTTCTAAAATTTCAGCTGCGCCATTACCAATAGCATCCACAATCACGTTGTTATGAAGGATACGCCCTTCCATGGTGTTGATTAATGCATTTGGTTGCTCATAGATTTCCTTTTGCATGAAATGGCGGAATTTGCCTTTTTCTGCAGCGTCATTTTCAAGGTTAGATTCGTGCACTTCACGTTCTACTTTTTGACCATTCGCATCGTAAATATCCACGGTACGACGTGTAATTTCGGCAATGTCGCCTTCTTCTAAGTAGATGAAACGACGAGTCACACTTAATAACGCGAGTTGGTCAGATGCCAGGAAGTTTTCACCAATCCCTAAACCAATTACTAATGGGCTGCCTGAACGCGCTGCAACTAAATGTTCTGGATGTTCGCGATCTAATACCACCATACCGTATGCACCAGTAAGTTGTTTTACGGTTTTTTGTACGGCTTCAAGCAGAGTAGCGGCTGTACGCATTTCCCATTCAACAAGGTGAGCGATCACTTCGGTATCGGTTTGAGAATTAAACACATAACCACGAGATTTCAGTAATTCACGTAATTCTTCGTGATTTTCGATGATGCCATTATGGACGACAGCAAAGTTACCCGAAGTATGTGGGTGAGCATTGGCTTCAGAAGGTTCACCATGAGTTGCCCAACGCGTGTGCGCAATCCCTGTACCACCGATTAATGGTTTTACTGCAACCGCTTCATCAAGGGCTTTTACTTTACCCAAGCAGCGCACGCGGTGTAATTCATGGTTTGGATCTACGACAGCCACACCCGCAGAGTCATAACCACGATACTCTAAGCGGTGTAAACCATTAATTAAAATTTCTGCTACATCACGTTGTGCTACCGCACCAACAAT
>CAKQTN010000028.1:0-12890 GCA_934276625.1 uncultured Haemophilus sp. | reverse complement strand
GAAGTCCCGATACCAAGAACCAGTATTAATAAAACAATAGCTAACAAGAAGACTTTTGCGTGCCACTTTTCCCATTGGGAAGAAGAAATTTGGAGAGTTAAATAGCAGGTTGCTAAAGAAAGCAAGACATAAACGGCATCACGTTTAGCAAAATAGAATGTATCATTAAATACACGTGCACTGTAAGGCATCGAAGCAGAAGTTACCGCCACTAAACCAATCAGTAATAGCACGACAAAAAGCCAAAACAATGCGCGATCATAAAGCAACCCTTGCGGCGTTACTCTCGCCCATTGTTCATAATTTTGTTTAATTTTATTGATAAATTCCATTACTACCCTAATTCTTTAAGCTAATTTTGCTAAACGAGTAAACTCTTCGCCACGTTTTTCAAAAGAGGCAAATTGATCCAAACTTGCACAGGCAGGAGATAATAACACCATATCGCCTGATTTTAAATGTGGTCGTAAAAATGAAATCGCTTGTTCCATAGTTTCAAACAAATGGCTTTGACCTGAAAGTGCGGCTAGTTGTTTGCCATCACGACCAAAGCAATACGTTGAAATATGAGGCTGATTGATTAAATCCTTTAATTCAGAAAAATCTGCACCTTTACCATCACCACCTAATAAAAGGTGTAACGTACCCTCAACATATAAACCTGCTAATGCGGCAACGGTGCTACCTACATTAGTGGCTTTGGAATCATTAATCCAACGAACGCCATTCGCTTGATGTGCTAATTGGAAACGATGGTCTAAGCCTTTAAATTGACGAAGTGCGGTACGAATTGCCTCTAAATTTATGCCTACTGCTTGCGCTAATGCTGTCGCTGCTAAAATATTCATGTAATTATGACGACCAACCAAGGTTGCTTCATCACAAGGTAAAATGACTTCCTCTTTTGCCATTAAGTACGGTTTACCATTTTCGGTTTTCAACCAGTAATCCGCTTGATTTTCAGCAAAAGACACCACCTTCTTAGCTTGATTTTCACCTTCGCCAAAAGTGAGTTTATCTTCTAAATTCACTACCGCTGTTTCCGCATTATGGTAAATACGTAATTTGGCTTGGCGATAATCTTCTAAATCTACATAGCGATCCATGTGATCTTCTGTCACATTAAGCACAGTCGCTGCAGCAGCTTTCAAACTGTAAGTAGTTTCAAGTTGGAAACTGGAAAGCTCTAATACATAAAGATCGCAATCTTCATTTAATAATGACAACGCAGGGATGCCAATGTTTCCACCCATGCCCACTTTTATTCCCGCAGCTTTCGCCATTTCATAGACTAATGTTGTTACAGTGCTTTTACCGTTAGAGCCTGTAATCCCGACAATTGGCTTAGTGGCAGCTCGACAGAATAACTCAATATCCCCAATCACTTCCACACCCGCTGAAAGTGCGCTCTGAATTTCAGGTGTTTTTACTGCGAGCCCTGGGCTAATGACAATAATATCGCTTTCAAGTAACCATTGTTGATTTAGGCTACCTGTATGTAAGGGAACATTTTTAGGTAATTTATCCGCACCTGCTGGATGTTGGCGTGTATCAATCACACGAATATTAGCTTGTTGAGATTGAAGATATTCAACGCAAGAAAGGCCTGTTTTTCCAAGGCCTATGATGGTGATAGTTTTATTTTGATATAGAGTTGTCATGTTGTTTTTCTTCTCTCGTATTCTGGGATCACGCAGGGTGCAACAAGTGCACCCTACAAAATTATCTTAGTTTGAGCGTTACAAGCCCCATCAACACCAACATCAAGGAAATAATCCAAAACCGGATAATCACTCTAGGTTCTGGCCAACCTTTTAATTCAAAGTGGTGATGAATTGGTGCCATTCTGAAAATACGTTGTTTTCTTAGCTTGTAAGAACCTACTTGTAAAATTACAGACAAGGCTTCAACAACAAATACCCCCCCCATAATCACTAATAAGAATTCTTGACGAACAAGGATGGCAACGACACCGAGTGCGCCACCAAGTGCAAGAGAGCCTACATCACCCATAAAGACTTGAGCTGGATAAGTGTTAAACCATAAGAATCCTAGGCCTGCGCCTACGATTGCGGTACAGAACACCACCACTTCAGAACTATATTTGATATAAGGGATATGTAAGTATTCTGCAAAATTAACGTTACCGGTCGCCCATGCGATTAAAGCAAATGCACCTGCAACTAACGCTGTTGGCATGATCGCAAGACCATCTAAACCATCAGTTAAGTTTACCGCATTACCAGTGCCCACAATCACAAAGTAAGACAACACGATATAGAATAGGCCTAATTGTGGCATGATATCTTTAAAGAATGGAATCACTAAGCGAGTTGCATCTGTATCATGGCCTAACCAATATAACCAAATGATTGCCACTAATGCCACAACAGACATCCAGAAATATTTCCAACGCGCAATTAAACCATCTGTATTTTTGCGTGTGATTTTACGGAAATCATCCACAAAACCAATTGCACCGTAGCCAAACAGCACAAATAAGCAAATCCAAACATAAGGATTCGTTAAGTTAGCCCATAATAATGTACTCACACCGATGGAGAATAAAATCATCACACCGCCCATGGTTGGGGTGCCTTTTTTCGCAAAGTGACTTTCAGGACCGTCATTACGCACTTCTTGACCAAATTTTAAAATTTGAAGGCGTTTGATCACTTTCGGACCAATCCATAAAGAAATGAAAAGTGCGGTTAATAATGCCAAAATCGCACGTACGGTAATATAGGAAATGGCATTAAATGCCGTTTCATAGCGAACTAAATATTCAGCAAGCCAAACTAACATAAGCTATCCTTTAATGAATAAATCGTCTCTTCCATTTTCATTGAGCGCGAGCCTTTCGCTAATACGACGACTTTTTGGTTTTCTTGTAATTTCTGTTTAATAATATCTAACGCATAAGCTGTCAATTCAGCTTTATCTGTAAAATGTTTTCCTAAAACAGCTTCAGAAATGACCGCACTTTCTGTTCCATAAGAAAGCACTAAATCTAATTTAGCTTGTTTTGCGTGCTCGCCCACTTGTTGATGACATTTTAGACTATCCTCGCCTAATTCTTTCATATCCCCCACAAGTAGAATACGGAAAGCATCGTAACCTTTTAAAACATCAATCGCTGCTTGTAAAGAATCCACATTTGCATTGTAAGTATCATCTAATAAAAGTAGATTTTCATTCACTTGAATCGGGAATAAACGCCCTTTTACTTGAGAACGGTGTTCAAGTCCTGCTTTAACATCAGCAAGACCTGCACCGACATTCATAGCAAGTGCGGTCGCTGCCAAGGCATTTTTTACATTATGCTCACCTAAATAAGGTAAATTAATTTCAATGCTGCCTTTTGGTGAAACTAGCGTAAACGTTGAGCCATTAGGTGAATGTTTGACATTTTCAGCTTTGTAATCGCCACCATTAAAATATTGAGTAGCATGTGAACCAATTTCTTTTTGCCACAATTCAATATAATTATGTTCACTGTTAATAATGGCTACACCATTTGGGGTTAAACCGCGATAGATTTCACCTTTCGCACGTGCAACACCTTCAATTGAACCAAAACCTTCTAAATGTGCAGCCGCGACATTATTTACTAATGTGGCTTCAGGCTGTGCAAGATGCGTCGTGTAATCAATTTCACCTTGATGATTAGCACCCAATTCAATAACAGCAAATTTATGCAGCTCTGTTAAACGTAATAATGTGAGTGGTACGCCAATATCGTTGTTGAAATTACCATTTGTGAATAACACAGCTTCAGGATTGCCCGCTGTTTGTTGCAAAATAGATGCTGTCATCTCTTTCACCGTAGTTTTACCTGATGACCCCGTCATTGCTACGGTACGAGGATTAATTTTTTCACGTAACCATTTTGCTAATTGACCAAGAGCTAAGCGCGTATCTTCAACAACCAATTGCGGCGTTGTAATTTGAGTGTTGGCTTGTTGCACAACTAAGGCTGTCGCACCTTGCTCAACGGCTTTATCTAAGTATTGATGTGCATCAAAATGCTCACCTTTTAAGGCAAAGAAAAGTGAGTTAGATACCGATTTACGCGTATCCGTATTGATATTTTCAACAACGGCCTGCTCATCTCCAATAAGATTAGCATTTAAAATTTGAGTAAGCTGTTGGGTAGTTAGTTTAATCATCTGTTTTTTTATTTTTTCGTTAAATAGGCTTCAGCCACTTCTTGATCAGAGAAATGAAGTGTTTTATCCCCAATGATCTGATAGTTTTCATGCCCTTTACCGGCAATCACAATCACATCATTTTCAACCGCATTCTCAATGGTAAATTTGATGGCTTCTTCGCGATCAGGAATCACACCAACATCTTCCATTCGACTAAAACCCGTAAGGATATCTGCTTCAATTTTATTTGGGTCTTCTGTGCGTGGATTATCTTGGGTTACGATCACTAAATCTGCAAACTGCTCAGCCGCTTTTGCCATCAGCGGACGCTTGCCTGCATCACGATCACCGCCACAACCAAAGATGCACCAAAGTTTGCCTTTACAATGTTCTCGCGCGGCATTTAATGCCTTTTCTAATGCATCTGGAGTATGAGCATAATCAACGATAACCGTTGGTTTACCTGCTTTCTTAATCAATTCCATTCTTCCATTTACCCCTTTTAGCTGTGAAACCGTACGGATAAGATCGTTGAAAGAATAACCTAAAGCCAATAAAACAGCCGTGGCTAACAGCAGATTACTCACGTTAAAAGCGCCAATTAATGGGCTATGTAATGTGCCATTACCCCAACTTGAAGCAACATCAATCACCGCACCTTCATGAGTGAAACGAATCTGTGTTGCATAAAGCCATTGTTTAGAAGTTGGTTGAAAATCTGGGCGACAGCTGACTGCAATACCATTTGGTAATTCACTTAACCATGCAGACCCAATTGGATCGTCAGCATTGAGAATTTGTAATTCTGGGGCTAAATCAATGAAAAAGCGTTTTTTAGCTTCCGCATACTTTTCCATTGTCTCGTGATAATCCAAATGATCACGACTTAAATTGGTAAAAATGGCGGCTTTAAATTTAAGGGCTTCAACACGGTGTTGAACTAAACCATGTGAAGACACTTCGATAGAAGCAAAATCTGCCCCTTTCTCTACAAAATCAGCGAGGTTTTCTTGAACTTCAACGGCTGAACCTGTGGTGTTTTTTGCTTCTTTGACTTGACCTAATAAACCATTGCCAATGGTGCCCATGACAGCTGCTTTGTGGCCTAATAGCGTAGACCATTGAGCTAATAATTGAGAAACCGTAGTTTTACCATTTGTTCCAGTGACACCAACTAAAGTCAATTTTTCGGAAGGATTGTCATAAAATTGACCTGCCAATGCAGAAAGATTGGCAGATAAATGATAATAATGAATCACAGGCACATTATTTTGCCATTGGATGTTCAAATGCTCGTTTTCTAAATCTGTCTCTAAAACGACCGCACTTGCACCAGAAGAAATAGCTTGAGGAACAAATTGACTGGCATCAAAACGATGCCCTTTTACTGCCACAAATAGATCTCCTTGAGTCACTTTGCGGCTATCTAACACCATCGCCTTCACATTAATATCTGAAAGCACCTGAAGATCAAAAAGTGCGGTCAATTTTTTCATTGTTTTGCCTTTTTTTAATTCATTTTTTCAAGTTTTTGATCGCTTAAGCGAACGGTACGTCTTGCTGTTTTTTCTGTTGGTTCTGCATCTGGCGCAATACCATTTGCGCGTAATGCATAGCCCATAATGCTTGAGAATACTGGCGCAGATACCGCACCACCATAGTACTGCCCTGCTTTCGGATCGTTGATCAAAATAACTAATGCATAACGTGGATCGCTAATTGGTGCAATACCCGCTGTAAATGCCACATATTTATTAACATAGTGACCATTTTCAATTTTACGCGCCGTACCGGTTTTCACGCCTACACGATACCCTTCAACCATCGCACGTTTATTTTTGATTGCCACTTTCTCTAACATACCCACGACGTCTTTCGTGATTTTTTCAGAGAAAACACGTTGACCAATAACCGGCGGATCAACTTTAGTGATAGAAAGTGGACGATAAATTCCAAAGCTACCTAGCGTTGCATAGGCGCGCGCAATTTGTAATGGCGTTGAAGTAATACCATAACCATAAGCCACCGTTGCACGTTCGATATCTGCCCAACGTTTACGGTTTGCATTTAATACCCCACGTTGCTCACCGATTAAGCCTAACTCAGTATCTTTACCTAAACCTGCATTTTGGTAAGTTTCCATTAATGCTGAAGGAGGCATACGTAGCGCAAGGCGGCTCACACCACGGTTACTGGAGTTAATCAAAATTTCATCTAAGGTTTGTTGTGGGCGAGGTGCTACGTCGACAATTTCTTTACCACTTACGGTAAATGAACCGGTATTAATTACCTCATCACGTCTCACTGCACCACGTTGAAGTGCGGTCAACACAACGAAAGGTTTTACGGTTGAACCAGGTTCAAAGGTATCGGTAATCGCACGGTTACGTTTTAACTCGTCTTTTACATTGGCTAAGTTATTCGGATTGTAGGAAGGCGCGGTTGCCATTGCTAATACTTCACCCGTACGCACATCCACCAATACGGCTGTGCCTGATTCAGCTTTATTCTCTGTTACCGCTTTTTTGATTTCACGATACACCATAGATTGTAACTTTTCATCAATACTTAAGGTGACATCTTGTGCATCGTATTTTTTCTCATCGGCAATATGTTCAACCACGTTGCCACGTTTGTCTTTACGAACAACACGTGCACCGTCTTTACCCACTAACATTGAGTTGAAGCTTGCCTCAACCCCTTCAATCCCTTTACCATCGATGTTGGTAAAACCGATTAATTGAGCTGCTTCTTCTACACGAGGATAAAAACGACGAGGTTCTGTCTCTAATGAGATACCTTTAATTTTGAGTTCACGGATATAATTTGCCTTGCTCGCTTCCACTTGACGCGCTAAATACAAGAAACCTGATTTTGCATTTTTCTCAATTTTTTTCACCAATTCCGCTGGTGTCATATTTAATTCATTAGCAAGGGCTTTAATGCGTTCTTTATCATCTAATGCATTTTCTTTTAGCATTAAACGTGGTTCAGCCACGATTGCACTCATCGGTACACTCACCGATAACAATTGGCCATTACGATCTAAAATTGAGCCGCGAACAGAGAGGACGTCATCTTTACGTAATGAACGTTTGTCCGCTTCACCAGAAAGGGTTTCAGAATTAACAGATTGCACATAAGCAGCACGAGCCACTAATGCACCTAATCCTAAGAAAATAAAACTTGTCGCAATAAGATAACGACCACGAAGAAAGCATTTCTCAAACACCATCTTCGGTTTATTTGGTTTTACTGACGCAGGTTGAGCCAATTTTCTAATTGTTTTCTTTGGCTTTCCTGGTTTCTTAGAGGAATTAAATCTAACCATTTTATTCAAAATCCCTATTCAAAAATAACCACTTCTTGTTCACTTTGAACACGTTGCATTTTTAATGTACCGATTGCAATGGATTCAACTCTTGTATTATCACTTTCGGTTGCTTCTTGTAATTGCAAATTGCGATATTCGTTTTCAAGGGCTTGGTGTTGTAATACCAACTGCCCGTTTTCAGAAATTAGGCCCCGTGTTTGATGGGTCATCCAAATTGTGCCCATTGCAGAAGCTAAAATTAATAAAAGTAAGACGACAATTAATTTATTAGAAGAAAAAATATCTTCAACGAGAATATGTTGTAAAGGATAACGTTCGCTATTTTCTAACATCTTATTTCACCCTTTCCGCAATACGTAAAACCGCACTTCTTGAACGTGGATTTGCCGAAATTTCTGCCTCACTCGGCTGAATCGCTTTACCAATGATTTTTAATTTTTGATTACGTTGAATTTGATCTTCACGTAGTGGTAAACCTCTTGGAATATCCTCGCCTTTGCTTTGCTTACGCATGAAATGTTTTACCATTCTGTCTTCAAGTGAATGGAAACTGATAATCGATAAACGCCCTTCTGGGGCCAACATATCTAATGCAGAATTTAATACACTTTCTAATTCATCTAATTCTGCATTAATATAAATTCGAATGGCTTGGAAGCTACGCGTCGCCGGATGCTTATGTTTATCTTTAAATGGCACAGCTTGAGCAATTAACTCAGCGAGCTGAGAAGTACGACTCAAACATTCAGTGCCATTTTTAACCGCACTTTTATTAAATTCTACGATGGCAGTGGCAATTCGTTTTGCAAAACGCTCTTCACCAAAGGTTTTTAACACCCAAGTTAAATCATCAACAGATACTTGTTTTAGCCACTCTGCTGCTGATAAACCTTGTGTGGTATCCATGCGCATATCTAACGGGCCATCTTTCATAAAACTGAAACCACGCTCTGCTTCATCAAGCTGTGGAGATGACACCCCTAAATCCAGCAAAATGCCGTCAATTTTACCAACTAAATCGAGTTTTTGACAGATGTCTGGAATGTGAGAAAAGCTATTATGTTCAATATGAAAACGAGGGTCTTGAATTTTTTCAGCTTCAGCAATCGCACGCGGGTCGCGATCAATAGCAATTAAACGACCATTTTCAGAAAGTTGGGAGAGAATTAGACGAGAATGACCACCACGACCAAAGGTACCATCGATATAAATTCCGTTTTCTTTCAACGCCAAACCATTCACCGCTTCGTGAAGCAAAACCGTGATATGTTCAGGTGCAGAAAAGGAATTTTGCGTAGTCATAAGTAAAAAGTAAACGTTAAATCAAAATCGATAAAGAGAAGATAGAGCGGCGCAAGCACCGCTTATCCTGCTAGTGCTGCTGTTCTATAATGACAGCATTTTTAGTTCTTCAGAAGCTCCGAACTCAGCGCTTGAGCCAATTTCGATATCTTCATCAATTTGTGCATACCATTCGGTATCACTCCAAATTTCAAATTTATTCAACTGCCCTACCAACATTAAGCCTTTTTCTAATTTTGCATGTTGACGTAATGGACCACTTAATAAGATACGACCTTGCGCATCCATTTCACATTCAGTGGCATAACCGAGCATAACACGTTGTAAACGGCGTTGATTTGGGTCAAAGTTGGAGAGTGAAAGTAGTTTTTGTTCGATTTTTTCCCATTCATCTAAAGGATAAAGTAATAAACAAGGCTGACGAATATCAACGGTACAAACCATTTGGCCTTGGTTCTTTTCCATGATTTCAGCACGATAGCGAGTAGGAATCGCTACACGACCCTTCGCATCTAAATTTACCGCTGCTGCACCACGAAACATTTCTCTACCTTTAAACGTTTATTTTTAGAAAAATTTGGCAGAATTTTCCACAAAATTCCACTTTTCACCACTTTGCGTAAGTTTATCGGTTGTAGCCTTAACTTGCAAGCAATTAAAACGTAAAGATTGGTAAATTTTGGTAATAACATAAACAAAAAAAACCGTTTGAGATTTTACTCAAACGGTTTTCAATTTTTAACTCGATTTAATTAGTTATTTACATACGCTTCTTCGTCACGATTACCTAATGGTTTAAGCTGTGTGAAGAATAAAACTAAACAAAGTACTGTTAAGCCTAAGCCGATATAAACAGATAATTGATAGTCTAAACCAAAACCGATTTTGTTGTATGCAAGGTAAGTAAAACATACGGTACTGATAAATGCCGCAGGGATTGTACATACCCAGTGGAATTTATTATAACGGTATAAGTACGCTGCTGCAGTCCATAACATAACCATCGCAGTAGTTTGGTTCGCCCAAGTGAAGTAACGCCATAAGATAGAGAAATCCACTTTTGATACGATATAACCAACCACGAATAATGGCACAGCAATAATTAAACGTTTAGCTAAGGTTTTTTGTTCTAAATGGAAAAATTCTGCAATAACAAGGCGTGCTGCACGGAATGCTGTATCGCCTGATGTAATTGGAAGAACAACCACACCTAATACTGCAAAAATACCACCAACAAGACCTAAGAAGTGGATTGAAGAATCATAAACCACTTTAGAAGGCGAACCCGCTTTAATCGCAGCTAACAAATCTGGTAAAGAATCATAGAAACTTAAACCAACTGCACACCATACTAATGCAATCACACCTTCACCGATCATCGCACCGTAGAAAATGAAACGCCCTTCTTTTTCGTTTTCAGTACAACGTGCCATTAACGGACTTTGTGTTGCGTGGAAACCAGATAATGCACCACAAGAGATAGTTAAGAACAAGAGTGGCCATAATGGTAAATCTGCACGGGTTTCAAAGTTTTGGAAGAATTTCTCAAAAGACATACCGTCCACAGAACGATAGAAAGAAATTGGATCTGCTGAGCTAAGATCTGCAGTTACTAAACCATATACCATACCTACAGACATAAAGAGTAATAATGCACCGAAGAATGGGTAGATACGACCGATGATTTTATCAACTGGAAGTAATGTCGCAAGAATATAGTAAATGAAGATGATACCAGTCCAAACACTGATAACTGTCGCTTTATCCATCCCCCAAACGGTAATACCACCTGCTTCAGCTACTTGATGGATTTCTTCCGCATTGCTAATAGAAATGCTACCTGATGCGGCACCGAACACATCCATTGTAATCGTACCCATTAATTGAGCTGGACTTGCCACGAATACAACACCCACTAATAATAAAAGCACTACTGCTAATACGTTAATGAATGCTTTAACTGGACGACCTAAGTATTTACCTGCAAGATTAGGCATAGATGCCCCGCCATTACGCACACTTAACATCCCGCAGAAATAATCGTGTACCGCACCAGCAAAGATACAACCCACTACAATCCAAAGCATTGCAACTGGTCCGTATAACGCACCAAGAATCGGACCAAAGATTGGGCCTGTACCTGCAATGTTTAATAATTGAATTAACCAAATCTTAGTTTTAGACATTGGCATATAGTCAACGCCATCATTCATGGTATACGCTGGCGTTTGACGATTTGGATTGATCACAAAAATGCGCTCAATCACACGACTATAAAAGAAATAACCTGCAAGCAATAACGCCACGCAGAAGAAAAACCACAACATAAAAAATACTCCTCAGGAATAAATGAATACCGAAATTTAGTCATATACTAGACTTCGTCGGCGGTATTCTAAGTGAAAATCATCAAAATCAAAATTTTAATTTTTATATTGTTTCAATTTTGTGATCCATGTCACGTTTATCATTACGTTTTTTTCACTTACAATATGTTTATAAATTAAAATAATTAAAAAAGGATCATCAATGGCTCTCACCCGCTGCCCAGAATGTCGTAAAAAAATCAGCGAATCCGCTCAATTTTGTCCAAATTGTGGGTTCTCTTTTAAAAAAGAAGATCTTGAAATTTACAAACAAAAACTCGAACAACGACGCCAACAAAATGCCGAAATTAATCGAAAAAGCACTAAGCTTCACCTTATTTGGTTGGCTATTTTTACTATCGTTATCTTATTGGCAAGTTGGCTAACTGGAGAATAAAAAGTGCGGTCAAAAAACAATCAGAATTTTGACCGCACTTTATCTTTATTGCTTAGCTACAGATTAATCTTTTATTTTATCTAACAATACGCTCACTACTTTCGGTACGCCCTTCCCTGCTTTTTCTTTTATTGCGATGACTTGCTTACGGACAAAGCCTGTATTGGGATTTGGATCGATCAAGTAAATTGGCGCTTTGCTTGGCGCTTCATTAACTAAGCCATTCGCAGGATACACTTGCAAAGAAGTACCAATCACTAACACGACATCTGCTTGTTCTACGATATCAATTGCTCGCGCTAACATCGGCACCATTTCACCGAAAAAAACAATATATGGACGCATTGGATGCCCATTTGGATCTTTATCTTCCAATTTCTGATCACCAAAACAATCTACGATATAGCTTTCATCAAAGCTACTGCGAGCTTTATTTAATTCTCCATGTAAATGTAAAACATTTGAGCTTCCTGCGCGTTCATGTAAATCATCCACATTTTGCGTGATAATTCTCACATCATAGGCTTTTTCTAATTCAACTAGTGCGAGATGTGCAGCATTTGGCTTAGCTACAGCCGCATTTTTTCGTCGTTGGTTATAGAAATCTAATACTTTCGCACGATTCTTTTGCAAGGCTTCAGGCGTACAAACCTCTTCGACTTTATGCCCTGCCCATAAACCATCTTCCGCTCTAAATGTGGGAATACCACTTTCAGCACTAATTCCTGCGCCTGTTAATACGACACAAATAGGTTTCATAATACCCTCCTCAGTACTTTATATTATAATCCTGAAAAACAGATTCACTTCGAATTTATAATAAAAAATCGGGCAATTTTTAAACTGCCCGATTTGTTGCTATTTTTGACCGCACTTTATGCTTTTACGGTATCAATACGTTCAAATGCTAACACTTTATTTTCTAACTGACGAAGTAATAAAGTGGCAATGCCGGTAATGATGAGATAAATTCCACCTGCGATACCGTAGATAGTGAGTGCATCATATTCGGTACCGTAAAGTTGGCGTGCATATCCCATGATATCCATGATCGTAATAGTAGAAGCTAATGCTGTACCTTTAAATACTAAGATAATTTCATTGGTATAAGAAGGAAGCGCACGTTTTAATGCATAAGGAATTAGGATTTTTAACGTCTGCATACGACTTAACCCTAATGCCGCACAGCTTTCCCATTGACCTTTAGAGATCGCTTTGACTGCTCCATGGAATAATTGGGTTGAATAAGCGGCACTATTCAATGCTAAAGCTAATGCTGCACAGAACCATGCGTTGGAGAATAATCCCCATAATGGGCTGTCCACCAACCATTGGAATTG
>CAKQTN010000027.1:0-13117 GCA_934276625.1 uncultured Haemophilus sp. | reverse complement strand
TTAAAGTGCACAATAAAAAATAAAATAACACAAAAAAAGTGCGGTAAATTAACCGCACTTTTTTAATAGAATTAGTTCACTTCTTTTATTCTTAACTCTTTTGGCACTTCAAAGAACATATTTTCTTCTAAGCCTTGAAGCTCTTCAATAGCATCGGCACCAAATTCTTTTAATCGAGCAATCACAGATTGCACCAATTCTTCCGGTGCAGAGGCCCCCGCTGTTACGCCAATTGTTTCAACGCCTTCAAACCAATCTGCCGACACATCATTTGGATCATCAATCAATTTTGATTTCACCCCCATACGCGATGCCAACTCAGCTAAACGGTTAGAATTTGATGAGTTTTTAGAACCTACAACGACCACTAAATCACATTGTTTCGCTAATTCACGCACCGCTTCTTGTCGATTAGTTGTTGCATAGCAAATATCGTTTTTATGTGGGCCTTGAATCGCAGGATATTTATCTTTCAATGCACTGATAGTTTCCGCCGTATCATCAAGAGAAAGTGTGGTTTGTGTCATAAAGGTTAAATCATCACTTTCTTGAACCGGCAAACGAGCAATATCTTCCACGCTTTCAATTAAGAAAATACCACCTTCCTCGTTGCTGTACTGCCCCATTGTGCCTTCCACTTCTGGATGCCCTTTGTGTCCGATCAAAATCGCTTTCGTCCCTTTACGGCTCGCACGAGCCACTTGCATATGTACCTTGGTTACCAACGGACAAGTTGCATCAAATACTTTTAACTGGCGATCTTTTGCTTCTTGACGAACGGCTTGTGACACGCCATGAGCGGAGAAAATCACAATGGCACCATCTGGCACTTCACTTAATTCTTCCACAAAAATTGCCCCACGCTCACGCAAACCATTCACCACAAAACGATTATGCACCACTTCATGACGCACATAAATTGGTGCACCATGAATTTCAAGCGCTAATTCAACAATGCTAATGGCTCGATCGACACCTGCGCAAAATCCGCGAGGGTTAGCTAAAATTATCTTCATTTTTGACCGCTCTTTTTATCACCTTTAAAGGCATCTAATGCTAATAAACCCGCACCAATACAAATCGCAATATCTGCCACATTGAATACCGGATAATGATAAATATCCCAATAAAAATCTAAGAAATCCACCACAAAACCGTTATACACACGGTCCACCATATTGGCTAAAGCGCCACCAATAATCAGTGCATAAGCTGAATTTTGTAATTTTTGTTCTGCAGAATTCTTTTTCATAAAGTAAGCCAGCATTAAAGAAATCCCAATTGCAAGCACGATAAAGAAATATTTCTGCCAACCATCATGTTCCGCAAGGAAGCTAAACGCTGCGCCATAGTTACGTACATAGGTTAAATTAAAAATGGGTAATAGGTTCACGCTTTCATAGAGATCAAAGCGTTGTACCACAATATATTTGGTCAGTAAATCGAGGATAAATGCGACCGCACTTAGCCAAAGAAATGAAAGTCCTGTTTTATTTTTTGTCATAGGAAATTATCTGTCTTTATAAATGGACGATGATTTTAACAACTCGAATAGCCTTTATAAAGTAAAAGGCATCAAATTATAAAAGGCGAACACATTGGTTCGCCTTGCAATGTTAATTACTTTTTCTTCACCGGTCTTTGCCAACCTTGAATATGACGTTGTGGCACACGAGTAATCACCAGCTCATCTTTCTCAATATTTTGAGTGATCGTTGAACCCGCTCCAATGGTTGCGCCATCTGCGACGGTAACAGGCGCGACTAACTGCGTATCCGATCCAACAAATACATTGTTGCCAATGATTGTTTTAAATTTATTCGCACCGTCATAGTTACAAGTAATGACACCTGCACCAATGTTACAGTTCTCTCCGATTTCGGTATCACCAACATAAGTGAGGTGATTTACTTTAGAACCTTTCCCTACTGTGGATTTTTTAATTTCCACAAAGTTACCCACATGGGTTTCAGCCGCTAATTCAGCACCTGGACGTAAACGAGAGAATGGACCAATCGCCGCTTTCTCACCAATTGTTGCATCTTCTAAAACAGAATAAGGTTTGATTTCAACATCATCACCAATAGTCATATTTTTCAATACACAGCCAGCGCCAATTTTTACTCGATCCCCTAAACGTACATTGCCTTCCACAATTACGTTCACATCAATTTCAACATCTTTACCGTGCTCTAATGTTCCGCGTAAATCAAAACGCTCTGGATCAATTAACATCACGCCTGCAAGTAAAAGTTTTTCTGCTTGTTTACGTTGATAAAAACGCTCTAATGCAGCAAGTTGTAAACGGTTATTGGCACCTTCTACTTCCATAAATTCAGAGGCTTGAACGGCAGTAACCTGACAACCATCTTGGTTGGCTAAACCAATCACATCAGTTAAATAAAACTCGCCTTGTGCATTGTTATTTTTCACACGAGAAAGCCAGTTTTTGAAATGTGCGCCATCTGCTACTAATACGCCAGTATTCACTTCTTGGATTTTTAATTGCTCTGCGTTGGCATCTTTTTGTTCTACGATCGCCACCACATTGCCATTTTCACGAATAATACGGCCGTAACCCGTTGGGTTATCTAAATTGACGGTAAGCAATGCAATCCCATTGTCTGGTTTCGCTGCAATGAGTTTTTCCAATGTTTCTTTGGTCACTAATGGCGCATCACCATATAAAATCACAATATTTTCATCATCTTTGAAGAATGGTGCAGCTTGTTGAACCGCATGGGCAGTCCCCAATTGTTCCGCTTGGAATACCCAGTTCACACTTTCATTTGCTAAACGCTCACGCATTAATTCGCCACCGTGACCATAAATTAAATGCACGTTTTCTGCACCTAATTGATTCGCTGTATCGATCACATGTTTTACCATTGGTTTTCCTGCCACTTTATGCAAGACTTTTGGTAAATCAGAATACATACGAGTGCCTTTACCGGCCGCTAAAATCACCACGCTTAATGCTTTATTTGTCATAAATTCTTCTCTTATTTTTAAAAAAATTGAACGTATTCTATCGTAGAATGGAGAATATGATAAGCCATTTAATTTTCATACATTCCTGACAAGACAAGATTGTATAAAAATCTCAAATCCTGTAAACTATCCTCCCGTCTTGATAGCTAATCATCTTTTTCTTTTATTTTTGACCGCACTTTTCAGCATTCTGCACAAATTTGCATAAAAGATGATTGGCTATAATCATTTTTATCCCAACATTTTTAGGTCTCTCACTATGGCTACAAATTATATTTTCGTCACAGGCGGTGTGGTTTCATCGTTAGGTAAAGGTATTGCTGCAGCATCATTGGCAGCAATTTTAGAAGCACGTGGCTTAAACGTGACTATTATGAAATTAGACCCTTACATCAACGTAGATCCGGGTACAATGAGCCCAACCCAACACGGCGAAGTGTTCGTGACACAAGACGGGGCGGAAACCGATTTAGACTTAGGTCACTACGAGCGTTTTATTCGTACCAAAATGACAAAACGCAACAACTTCACCACAGGTAAAATTTATTCTGAAGTATTACGCAAAGAGCGTCGTGGTGATTATTTAGGTGCGACAATTCAAGTTATCCCACACATCACCAATGAAATTAAAGATCGCGTGATTGCCGGTGCGCAAGGCCATGATGTGGTAATCGTGGAAGTAGGCGGAACTGTGGGTGATATTGAATCACTTCCATTCTTAGAAGCACTGCGTCAACTTGCCGTACAAGTGGGCCGAGAGCATACTATTTTTATGCACTTAACGTTAGTGCCATACATCCCAACGGCGGGCGAGGTGAAAACCAAGCCAACGCAACATTCTGTAAAAGAATTACTTTCGATTGGTATTCAACCGGATGTGCTTATCTGCCGTTCAGATCGCATGATTCCACCAAACGAGCGTGCAAAAATTGCTTTATTCTGTAATGTACCAGAACGTGCAGTCATCTCATTAAAAGATGTGAATTCAATCTACCAAATTCCTGCGCTATTAAAATCACAAGGTTTAGATGAATTCATCTGTCAACGTTTCCACTTAGACTGTCCTGAAGCCGATCTTTCTGAATGGGAACAAGTGCTTTATCAAGAAGCGAACCCAGTGGGCGATGTGACTATTGGTATGGTAGGTAAATATACTGAATTACCAGATGCTTATAAATCAGTGAATGAAGCCTTAAAACACGCTGGCTTAAAAAACCGTTTAAGCGTACATATCAAATACATTGACTCTCAAGATGTTGAAACCAAAGGCACTGACGTATTAAAAGGCGTAGATGGTATTTTAGTACCTGGCGGCTTTGGCTATCGTGGTGTAGAAGGCAAAATTTTGACCGCAAAATACGCACGTGAAAACAATGTGCCCTACCTAGGCATTTGTTTAGGGATGCAAATTGCATTAATCGAATACGCGCGTAATGTTGCAGGTCTTGAGAAAGCGAATTCATCTGAATTTGATCGTAACTGCGAACAACCTGTAGTGGGCTTAATCACTGAATGGCAAGATGCTGAAGGCCACATTGAAACCCGTGATGATAATTCTGATCTTGGTGGTACGATGCGTTTAGGGGCACAACAATGTCATTTAATTGAAGGCTCAAAAGCGCGTGCATTATATGGCAAAGAAACCATTGAAGAACGTCATCGTCACCGTTATGAAGTGAACAATAACCTGCTTCCACAAATTGAAAAAGCAGGTCTTAAAGTGACTGGCTTATCTGCGGATCGTAAATTAGTGGAAATCATTGAAGTACCAAACCACCCATGGTTTGTGGCATGTCAATTCCACCCTGAATTTACATCAACACCACGTGATGGCCACCCATTATTCGAAGGCTTTGTTAAAGCAGCAAGAGAAAACCAGTTAAAAACTGAAAAGTAATTTACTGATAATTCAATAAACAAGTGCGGTCAAAAATTCTTGTGTTTTTGACCGCACTTTGTATTAATAAGGAATAATATCATCTGTGCCTTATTCACTTATTTAATAATGGATAACTAAAAATGAAACTTGCTGTTATTTTACCCGCATATAATGCAGAAAATTTTCTCACTGAATGTTTAGATTCATTGTTGAATCAAACCTTTAGTGATTTTTGTATTCTGGCAGTTAATGATGCTTCTACCGATAACACAGGTGACATTCTCGAAAGCTATGTGACAAAAGATGCTCGCTTACGTGTTTACCATTTACCTCAAAACCAAGGTGAACCAGCTGTCATGCAATTTGCCATGGATATGCTTAACTATATGAATGTTGAATATGTTGCACGTATGGATGCCGATGATATTTGTGTGCCACACCGTTTTGAAAAACAAGTTCAATATTTAGATGAGCACCCCGAAATTGATATTTTAGGAAGTAATGCACTGCTCTTTAATGATGGGCAAACTGATAAAATGTCTAAAGTAAGTACACTTCCTCTTTTAGATAAAGATATAAAAGCACATTTTTCTTTAGCTCGTGACAATATCATTAATCCCTCCTCAATGTGGCGACATTCTAGTATCAAGGCACTCGCGATCAATTATGCACAAACAGCCACAGCGCCCGATTTTCATATGTGGGTACAATGTGCATTACATCAAAAGAAATTTGCGAATTTACCAGAGCCATTATTGTTTTATCGGATACACCAAGGCCAAGCGAGTAAAATACATGACAAAATTAGCGAGTCTATTCAATACTCTATGGAGCTATGGATAAGCCATTTATTTCCAGAATTAACACCTAAAGAAGTCAGCTTACTGAGCCTTATACTGCACGGGAAAAGCATTAAATTACGCACTGAAGAGTTTGAAATCGCCTTTTCAGCTTATGACAAAGTTCGTTCAAATAATGAAACCTCACTATTTGGTGAAGATCGGGAAACCATGTTTAGTATTTTAGATACACATACACAATTCTTGAAAAAGCTTTTGTATCAAAGAACGCAATAAAGCTTTTACTTCATCAGACTACTTCCCCAATCTGAATAGGATTAGGGAGATTTTTATCCATTTTAATATCAAAGTGCGGTCATTTTTAGCCAAATTTTTTGCAATAACATCACCGTACTTTACATATCTAACCTATTTCTCAAAAATGGCTTCGACGGTTAATTCCTTGTAGTGATAGCCCTTTTCTTGACTAAATTGCATTTCAAGTGAACCTAAATAGATAGCAAAACTTGGTGCATCAATTTTTAGTAAGTCTTTACGGATGAGTTTGAGATCTGATTCTGCCAGTTTTTTCATTGAATCTAAATGATGTTGTTGAAAGACCTGTCTAATATGCTGATCCATATCGGTACAATATCTATCATGCTCTTCAACAAAACAAACTTCGGCTCGTTCTTTTGGCTCATTCTCTTCTTTTTTCGAGCTGTTATCGTCCATTCGATAGAATTGATAGACTGGCACATGGATCCATTTTTTATACGAATTCACATCAATTGATGACCATTCAAACTCCGCTTCTCTAATCGGACTATTTTGCTGCGCCATAATGTCGCTATCATTGATACGGAAAGAATGCTCATAAACATCCAATGAAATCAGTTCATTCGCTTTTTCACCATATCTTTGTACAAAGGCTTTTCGTTTCTCTTCATAATTAGAGCTGTCATAAGGCCCTAAGTCCAAACGATGGACTAAATAATCAGATACATCATCTAATTCATTCCAATCTTGGCGTTCGTTTTCTGGCATATTTTCTAAACGAGTTAAAAAATCCACATCATCACGAATTTTTCCTTGTTCATCAGATAAATTAAGCTTTGTGAGTAAATGCTCAAAACGTTCCGTTTGGCTTTGATAAGCGATTTCTTTTGGTTTCACCACCCAAGTCATGGCAAAAATTGCGGCCATTACAACGACAGAAATCAAACGATATTGGCGAATTTTAGGGATGATTAAAATGGCATAAGCAATCGTAATCGCCGAGGCTAGAGCCACTAAATAAATCCGTTGCTCAGTCCAAGCATAGGCACTAATTCGACGGTCAATTGCCAACCATAACAATGCAATTGGCACAATGGAAAGGTATGGGAAAAACTTAAAGAAACCATCCCAATTTGGTTTAACACTAATACTACGTAAAGCGTAAACACCTAAGCCACCAACTAAATAAGGCAACGCAATATTCGACACCATCCCTTTTGGCAACGCCCCTGCTAAGATAATTTTGCCAACGTAAGCATAAAGTAGAACAGTAAAAATCATTAAGGCTGGCACTAAGATCAAATTTACTAAAATTTCAATGCTACGATTTAGCGTCATCTCTGTATTTTCTTGGCGCTGTTGAAAGACCAAAAAGAACAAAGGAAGGCAAAATGCGGTAATTGAGGAATAAAGATGCTTTTGAAACCATTCACTAAAATCAATGTTAAATAATGCACTGATTGAAGCCAAAATTGCAGCGACCAAACCAGAGACGAGCCCCCAGCCAGCAATGGATGACGTGATGTAATATAGCGTCGTAAAATTACGATAAGTAAAGGCTTGATTGTTTCTAACAAATGGAAAGCCACATAATATCAATAATACAATAAATTGAGCGCCCCAAAACTTAGGGCTATAAGCATAAAAATCAGCATTATCATTCACTTGCCAAATGATGAAAACGGCAATAAACGGCACAATCCACGAAAAACGATACCAGGCATAAGGGCGAGATAAATAAATAAAGACAAACAGCATCGGCTCAAATAGCCAATAAGCTAAATGATCTTTTTCTGAATTCATATCCACAAACCAAATCCCAAGAGCAAACGTAGCAATCATGAAGATTTCAATCGGATGGGTGGATATCGCTGATTTTATTCGTGTTTTGGTTTGGTAAAAAAAAGTCGAAAGAGACATAATGATTCCTTTTTCAATGCAAGAAAGTCTCAATTAAGAATAAATAATTCGTCGTAAAATAATACGAAATTTCGTGCAACTGTAACCAACTTTTGAAGGCAATTCCACTGAAATAAAAGAAATAATTGACGAAAAAGAGACAAAAACTTACCGCACTTGATTGAAAAATAAGATACAGATCAAAGTGCGGTCATTTTTCCAAGACAAATTTCTAAATTTGCTTTATTATATTCCCGTTTTAGGTTCGCCTAACTAATTTTAATTAACTTTAAACAGAGGAAAACAAAATGGCAAAAATCGTTAAAGTCATTGGTCGTGAAATCATCGACTCTCGTGGTAACCCAACTGTAGAAGCTGAAGTTCATCTTGAAGGTGGTTTCGTTGGTTTAGCAGCTGCTCCATCAGGTGCATCTACTGGTTCTCGTGAAGCATTAGAATTACGTGACGGCGACAAATCTCGTTTCTTAGGTAAAGGTGTATTAAAAGCGGTTGCGGCTGTAAACGGTCCTATCGCAAATGCATTAGTGGGTAAAGAAGCGTCTAACCAAGCTGAAATCGACCAAATCATGATCGATTTAGACGGTACTGAAAACAAATCTAACTTCGGTGCAAACGCAATCTTAGCGGTATCTTTAGCAAACGCAAAAGCCGCTGCAGCGTCTAAAGGTTTACCTCTTTACGCTTACATCGCAGAACTTAACGGCACGCCAGGCGTTTACTCTATGCCATTACCAATGATGAACATCATCAACGGTGGTGAGCACGCAGATAACAACGTTGATATCCAAGAATTCATGATTCAACCAGTTGGTGCGAAAACATTACGTGAAGCACTTCGTATCGGTGCTGAAGTATTCCACAACCTTGCGAAAGTATTAAAATCTAAAGGCATGAGCACTGCTGTAGGTGATGAAGGTGGTTTCGCACCTAACTTAGCATCTAACGCTGACGCTTTAGCATGTATCAAAGAAGCAGTTGAAAAAGCAGGTTATGTATTAGGTAAAGACGTGACTTTAGCAATGGACTGTGCATCTTCTGAGTTCTATAACAAAGAAACTGGCAAATACGAAATGAAAGGCGAAGGCCGTTCATTCACTTCTCAAGAATTCACACACTATCTTGAAGAATTAACCAAACAATACCCAATCGTGTCTATCGAAGATGGTCAAGATGAATCTGACTGGGATGGTTTCGCATACCAAACTAAAGTGTTAGGTGACCGCGTTCAATTAGTGGGCGACGACTTATTCGTCACTAACACCAAAATCTTAAAAGAAGGTATCGAAAAAGGTATCGCAAACTCTATCTTAATCAAATTCAATCAAATCGGTTCTTTAACTGAAACTTTAGCAGCAATCAAAATGGCTAAAGATGCAGGTTACACCGCTGTGATCTCTCACCGTTCAGGCGAAACCGAAGATGCAACTATCGCTGATTTAGCGGTTGGTACAGCAGCAGGTCAAATCAAAACTGGTTCTATGAGCCGTTCTGACCGTATTGCGAAATACAACCAATTAATCCGTATCGAAGAAGCATTAGAACGTGCTGGCACACCAGCTCCGTTCTTAGGTTTAAAAGCGGTTAAAGGTCAAGCGTAATTCACGCTGAATTTACTGTAAAATCTCACCGCACTTTGCACAAAAGTGCGGTGTTTTTTTAAGGTGTTTTTATGAAGACACAATCTGATTCACTTCTTACTGAACCTTGGCTATCTTGGGCTATCGAAATCCAAAGCATTGCACAAAACGGGCTAACTTATTGCAAAAATATCTATGATATTGAACGCTATGAACGCTTGCGGGATTTGTCTGCTGAAATGCTCGCTTATAAAACAGCAATACCCAAAGAAACCGTCAAATCATTTTTCTGCAATGGGGCAGGTTATCAAACCCCTAAAATCGACTCGCGTGCAGCTATTTTTAAAGATGATAAAATTTTATTAGTACAAGAAAATGATGGTCTTTGGTCACTGCCTGGCGGCTGGATAGATGTGCTAGAAACTATTCATAGTAATACGATTAAAGAAGTACGCGAAGAAGCGGGGCTTAATGTTAAACCGACTTTCATTATTGCTATTCACGAACAACATAAACGAAATTTTCCGCCTTTTGCGCATCCTGTACTCAAAACCTTCGTCATGTGCGAATCATTAAGTGGCGAATTTCAACCAAATAGTGAAACTGTGCAATCTGCCTATTTTACGCTGGATGAACTGCCACCAATGAATGAAGAAAAAAATACGCCCGCACAGGTTGAACTTTGCTTTCAGGCACACCATAGTAGTCACTGGACTACACAATTTGATTAGGAAATACCATGTTACATTTAACCCTCGAAGATCAACTCTTTCTCGGTCAACCCAAACAAGTCGGCACACACTCGACTGTGCATGAGCATCTGGCGGTAATGTTTGAAGATGATGGTGAAACGGGCTATTTTTATGCATTAGATATGCGTCAAAATGCACAGCCTGTTGTCGATTGCTTACATGTTTATAACGTCGATAACACTCGCAATCATCATGAAGCCCGTAAATTAGAAATCTGCTGGGATGAAAGCGGTTATTTAGCCTTATTGCTTATTAACGGCTATCCGCATGCCGTATTTGATTTTGCTCATTTGATCGGCTATAACACTAACAAACATCCTCAGCCTGACTTAATGAGCATGTGGACACACGAAGAAATCACCAATGAACGTGCGACCGCATGGCTTGGTGTGAATACCATTAAATAGGATTAACTATGCGATTTTACCGCGGTCTTCAGCCTTTCAAGGTTATGAGTTTTGATCTTGATGATACCCTTTACGATAACAGTGATGTAATTCGTTTAGCCGAAGAACGCTTTCTTCAATGTGTGCAAGAACACGCACAACTGAGCGAGCTTACCTCAGAATATTGGCGAGAATGGAAATGGCAACTGGCGGAGAAAGATCCCTTGATTGCTGAAGATGTGATTGCCTGGCGCGTCGAAACGTTACGCAACTTACTGACGCATAATGGTAAAAGTACGGGTGAAATTGACCGCACTTTAGCGATTGCCATGGAAGAGTTTATTGAATGGCGACATAAAATTGATGTCCCCACTGAAAGTATTGAAGTGCTGAATCAACTGAAAGATCGCTACCCGCTTAGCGTGATTACCAATGGTAATGTGATTGCAACACGTATTGGATTTGAACATTTTCAACTGAGTTTACGTGGTGGAGAACAAGGCAGAGCGAAACCTCACCAAGATTTGTTCCACCAAACCGCCCATTATTTTGGCGTAAAACCGAGTGAAATTTTACATATTGGTGATAACTTAACCACGGATGTTCAAGGCGCCATTCAAGCCAGCTGCCAAGCTGTATGGATTAATTTATCAGGCAAAGATCTCAATTCATTTACTGAAGCAAGTGTTTTGCCTACATTAGAAATCAATCATTTAACTGAATTATTAACACTTTAACCCTATGATGAAAAAGAAAAATCAAGTTCTCGTCAGCCTTTCCATTGTGGCTTTATTGGGCGGTTGCTCAGAAGAGCAAGTTCAACGAGATGTTTATAATAGCCTTGAGGATTGTTTAGCCGATTGGCAAAAAATTGAATTGTGCGAAGCTGACCAATCTAATGAAAATAACAGCAGCACGACTGCACATGCTGGATCTGGCTCCTCTCTCTCGGGCAATTTAAATACTCGTCCAAGCAATAATAGTGAATGGTCAGAAGACAATCAGACTGTCAAGCAAACCTTAAATCCTGATGGTGCAACTCACTCTAGCAATTCAAACAGTTCAGAAGGAGCAAGCCACACCAGTTCTGCAACAGGAGAAGGACACGGTAGTATGGGTAGTGCGATTGCAGGTGCTGCAATGGGTTATATGATCGCACGTACGATGGGCTCATTTTTAGGTCCTAGCTACAATCCAAGCAATCGCGCCGTTTCAACGCCAACGGGTCAAGTTATTCAACCGCAAACTAATCGTTCTGTCGGTAAGCCTGTATTAGTTAAAGGTAATGCAGGCAGCACTTACAGCAAACCAGTTTCACGCGGTGGCTTTAAAAGCTCTAACTCAAGCAGTAACCGTAGCTCAGGCGGTTAAATATGAAACGAATCACAGGCTTTCCTACTCGCCCTAATATGGTGCAACAATTATTAGATGTGGGCTTTGATTACTATAATCTGCCTTCCTCTGATGGCTCCCATTATTGGTCGGACAATGTGGCGTATGAATTTACCCTAGCGGAAATCGATCGTATTGAAGACGCCACCAACGAATTGCACGCTATGTGTATGGACTTTGTTGCCGATGAAGTGAAACAAGGTGATTATGCCCATTATCGCTTCACCGATTTACAGAAAAATCTGATTGAACAAACATGGGCTAAAAACGTACCGCACTTATATGGCCGTTTTGATTTGGGTTATGACGGTGAAAACCTCAAAATGTTTGAATACAATGCCGATACGCCTACTTCTCTGCTTGAAGCTGCCGTGGTGCAATGGCAATGGTTAGAGCAAATTGAAGGCTTAGCGCATCGTGACCAATTTAATTGGATTCACGAAGAATTACTCAATCGCTTTCAGTTTATTCAACAGCAAACTGGACTAAACGATTTCCATTTTAGTGCCATGCAAGAAGCGGGGCGTGAAGATTGGGGCAATATTGATTACCTAGCGGATGTGGCTTACAACGCAGGTTGGCATATTCATCAGCTTGCCATTGAAGATGTAGGTTACGATAAAGACAGTCAGCAATTCCTCGATCTGAATAATCAACCTATTGATTGTTTATTTAAGCTCTATCCGCTTGAATGGATGACCACCACAGAATATGCACCACACATGCTTAACTCATCCACTACCTTTATTGAACCGGCGTGGAAATTACTATTAAGCAATAAAGTGCTATTGGCGAAATTATGGCAAAAACATCCAAACCACCCATTATTACTACCCGCTTACTTTAGCAAGCATGATATTACCGATCGCCAATCGATATGGGTGAAAAAACCAACCTTAGGCCGTGAGGGCGCCAATGTTTCTTACTATGAAAAACGTAATGGTCTAGAATTTGCCGCCAAAGGTAGCGAACATTCTGCCTTTTACGATCAAGCAGGCTACATCTATCAACAAAAATTTGAACTGCCAAATTTTGATGGTATGTATCCAATGATTGGTTCTTGGGTAGTAGGTGATGTGGCTTGTGGCATCGGATTAAGAGAAGATTTTACCCCAGTTACCGGCAATGATAGCCACTTCATTCCGCATTACTTTGTGGAATA
>CAKQTN010000026.1:0-13147 GCA_934276625.1 uncultured Haemophilus sp. | reverse complement strand
ATGGCGTTAGCAAAAGAATTAACCAATAAAAGCTTACCGGAAATTGGCCGTGCCTTTGAACGCGACCATACGACAGTCTTAAATGCCTGTCGTGAAGTGCCAAAATTCCGTGAAAAAGACAGCAGTATTCAAGAAGATTGGGCGAATTTAATTCGCACATTATCTGCATAAGGAGCCAATGATGCAATTTAGCATTTCAAGAGAAAATCTATTAAAACCCTTACAGCAAGTTTGTGGCGTATTGAGCAATCGTCCGAATATTCCTGTACTAAACAACGTGTTATTACAAATTGAAGATAACCGTTTAACTATTACAGGTACAGACCTTGAAGTTGAGCTTTCTAGTTATACTCAACTTTCCTCTTCAACCGCTGATGGCGCGTTCACCATTCCGGCTAAAAAATTCTTAGATATTTGCCGCACGCTATCAGATGAATTTGAAATTACGGTCACCTTTGAAGAAGATCGCGCAATTGTAGAGTCTGGCCGCAGTAAATTTAATCTCACTACTCTACCTGCTGAAGAATATCCTAACCTTACAGATTGGCAATCTGAAGTGGATTTTGCCTTACCGCAAAGCACCTTACGTCGTTTAATTGAAGCAACCCAATTTTCAATGGCAAACCAGGATGCCCGCTATTTCTTAAACGGCATGAAATTTGAAACGGAAGGTAATTTATTACGTACTGTTGCAACTGACGGTCATCGTCTCGCTGTTTGTACGATCGAATTAGATCAAGATCTGCAAACTCATTCAGTTATTCTGCCACGCAAAGGTGTATTAGAACTGAATCGCTTATTAGAAAGCAGTGACGAACTTGCTCGTTTGCAAATCGGCACGAATAATCTTCGTATTCACTTAAACCACATTGTGTTTACCTCAAAACTTATTGATGGTCGCTTCCCTGATTACCGTCGTGTATTACCACGTAATGCAACTCGTATCGTAGAAGGTAACTGGGAAACCTTAAAACAAGCCTTTGTACGTGCATCTATCCTTTCAAATGAACGTGTACGTAGCGTGCGTTTAAACTTAAGTGAAAACCAACTGAAAATTACCGCATCTAACCCAGAACACGAAGTGGCAGAAGAAATCGTGGATGTAAATTACCAAGGCGAAGAAATGGAAGTGGGCTTTAATGTGACTTACATTTTAGATGTATTGAACGCCTTAAAATGCCAACAAGTACGTATCCGTCTCACTGATGCATCATCAAGTTGCTTAATTGAAAACAGCGAAGATGCAAGCGCAGAATACGTCATTATGCCAATGCGCCTCTAGAAATAATGGCCATTTCCCGCTTAATTGTTGAAAAATTTAGAAATTTAAATGCCGTGGATCTTGAATTTGATCACGGCTTTAACTTTTTAGTCGGCAATAACGGCAGCGGAAAAACGAGCTTATTAGAAGCAATTTTTTATCTCGGACATGGACGCTCTTTCAAAAGTGCGGTCGCAAATCGCATCATTTCTTACGACGAACCTCATTTCACGCTTTTTGGCCAAATTCAAGAAAGCCAGCATCAATGGTCTGTTGGCTTACAAAAACTTCGTCAAGGTAATACCATTGCCAAAATAAACGGTGAAGACGGCAATAAAATTGCTGATCTTGCTCACCTTTTACCCATGCAATTAATTACGCCTGAAGGGCTGACCCTACTAAATGGTGGACCAAGTTTTCGACGTGCATTTTTAGATTGGGGCTTATTCCACCACCATAATAGTTTCCATTCTTCTTGGGTTGCCTTAAACCGTTTATTAAAACAACGAAATGCCGCATTAAGTCAAAATCAGCCTTATTCTGCAATAAAAATATGGGATATTGAATTAGCTAAATTAGCCCACCAAGTGAGTGATTGGCGAGCCGAATATGCAGAAGCTTTACGCCCAGAAATTGAAAAAACCTGCCAGTTATTTTTACCCGAATTAGAGATTACTGTTAGCTTTCATCAAGGCTGGGAGAAAGAGACAGAATATGGTGAATTATTAGCTCAAAACTTTGAGCGAGATAAAGCCATTGGTTATACAGTTTCAGGCCCACAAAAAGCGGACTTCCGTTTTAAAGCAAATGGATTACCGGTTGAAGATGTGCTCTCTCGTGGTCAATTGAAATTATTGATGTGTGCACTACGTTTAGCCCAGGGTGAGCATTTAATGATTCAAAAACAACGCCATTGTATCTTTCTAATTGATGACTTTGCCTCTGAGCTGGATCAACATAAACGCGCCCTGCTTGCGGAACGCTTGCAACAAAGTGGATCTCAAGTCTTTGTTACTGCCATCACTCAAGGCCAGCTCAAAGAGATGCAAGTGAGAAAAGGAAAATTGTTCCAAGTGGATACCGGTAAGATCACCGAATTGTAACCATAAAAAATAATCCGATCTGTTTAAAGATCGGATTACGTTTAAAATAATATAACTTTTGACCGCACTTTAGTTTGGTTTCCATTCACCATTCAATACAGTACCTATCACATCATAATCTTTTGTGAATACCGCTAAGTTTGCGACTTTACCGGCTTCAACAGAACCTAAACGATCATCTACACCAATCGCTCTTGCTGGGTAAAGGTTACTCATACGAATCGCTTCTGCTAATGGAATTTCTACATACTCTACAGCATTCTTAATAGATTCCATCATGGTAATCGATGCACCCGCAATCGTACCATTTGCATCGTAGCAACGGCCGTCTTTCACATAAATTGGTTTTCCTACAAAAGTGAAGGTTTCCAATTCAGGTGGCGCACCTGCAGCAGCAATAGAATCGGTCACAATGCAAAGTTTGTCACCTTTCGCTTTCTTATCTAAACGAACGTTACCAAAATTCACATGCACGCCATCTACAATAATGCCCGTGTAAACATCGGAATCTAACACGGCACCAACTACGCCCATCGCACGTCCTGAGCTGATCGGCGACATGGCATTGTGTAAGTGAGTCGCAAAGGTTGCCCCTTTATGAAAGGCGGCTTTTGCTACTTCATAAGTCGCATTAGAATGGCCAATAGACACAATAATGCCTGCTTTCACAAAATCAGGAATATATTGCACCGTTGAGTTTTCAGCGGCAATGGTAAGCTTGGTGATAACATCCGCATTATTACATAAGAAATCTTTCATCTCTGGCGTCGCTTCACGGATATATTCTGGACGATGCACACCTTTTTTCTCTAGACTCAAATAAGGCCCTTCGATGTGTAAGCCAAGTGCTTGATTTTTATGCTTATTCAAATACTCACGCATGATATTGACCGCGTATTTGATATCTTCATCCGGTGCAGTAATAAACGTTGGTAAGAAACTCGTACAGCCTGATTTCAAGTTAGTGGCTTGCATGATTTCTAATGTTTCTACGCTTGTTTGATCGTTAAACATCACGCCACCACAGCCATTTAATTGCAGATCAATAAAGCCAGCTGTGAGATTATTCCCTTGTAAATCAATGGTTTTAATCCCACTTTCTAATTCGCTTTGTGGAATAACGGATTGAATATATTCCCCTTCAATAACCACTGCATAATCTCTTAACACTTCATTTTTGGTGTAGATTACGCTGTTAATTAATGCATACTTCATCATACCTTCCTAAAATCAAATTAAAATTAACCGCACTTATAACACACTATGAATCGCGCGTCCTTCCAATTCAGTAAAATATTTCACTGTTTTGACTTTCAATTCTTGCAATGCAGGCTCATCACATACTAAAACAAAATGGCGATGGAGCTGCAAGGCACTCACTGTCCAAAGGTGATTAATACTGCCCTCTACGGCTGCTTGTACGGCTAAGGCTTTATTATGACCCGTTGCTAAAATCATCACTTCTTCTGCATCAAGTAATGTCCCTACACCGATTGTTAAAGCATATTTTGGTACTTGATTTACATCGTTATTAAAGAAACGAGAATTCGCGATAATAGTATCTGGCGTTAAGGTTTTAATACGGGTACGCGAACTTAAAGAAGACGCAGGCTCATTAAAGGCAATATGGCCATCAACACCTACACCGCCCATAAACAAATGAATTTTGCCATAAGATTTAATTTTTTCTTCATAACGGCGGCATTCTTCATCATGGTCATTGGTATTACCATTTAAAATATTGATATTTTGCGGTTGAATATCAATATGGTTGAAGAAATTATTATGCATAAAACTGTGATAGCTTTCTGGATGTTCTTTTGGTAAGCCCACATATTCATCCATATTGAAGGTCACCACATGTTTAAAACTCACTTCTCCCGCTTGATTTAATTTAATCAATTCTTGATAGGTCTTAAGTGGCGTACCACCTGTTGGTAAACCTAATACAAAAGGACGTTCTGCGGTAGGTTTAAAATGATTAATTCGATCAGCAATATGACGCGCCGCCCAACGGCTGACTTGTTGTTCATTGTTCAGAGGAATGAGACGCATAATAACCTTCCTTATCAGTACCACACCGACATTCTTTCCTCTCCGATAGAAAGAGGAAAGAAGTAAGTGCGGTCACTTTTCCATTAATTTATAAATATTTTGCTTTTAACTCTTTCGCTTTTGCTAATTGCTCTGGTGTTGCTTTCGCTGTCATTGGCTCACGGCAATAACCTGCATCCACACCATCTAGTTTCAATAACTCTTTGATAGTGAGATATAAGCCATTCGCTAAAATGCCTTCGATAAGGTCATTGGTCACGTGTTGAACTTGAAGCGCATCAGCCAATTTACCTTGTTTGGTTAATTCAAAGATTTGTCTTGCACGCACACCATTTACGTTGAATGTACTACCGATCGCACCATCTACACCGAGAGAGACTGCTGGCACCATCATTTCATCAAAACCAGCCCAAATGAGGTGATTTGGATAAGCTTTTTTCAAACGTTCTAATAAATAGAAGTCCCCAGCGGTAAATTTCACACCAAGCACTTTCGGGTTTTTATAAAGTTCGCCGAATTGCTCAATACCCATGTTCACACCTGTTAAGAACGGAATTGAGTACACGATCATGTTATTGCCTGTTTCTGCAATAATGGTGTCGTAGTAATGTTTGATTTCAGGGAAGCTGAATTTGTAGTAGAAAGGCGTTACCGCAGAAAGACTGTCATAGCCTAATTCCGTTGCATATTTACCTAATTCCACTGCTTCATGTAAGTTCACACTACCTACTTGTGCGATTAGCGCAACTTGGTCTTTTGCTTCATCTTTCGCGATACGGAAAATTTGTTTTTTCTCTTCCGTAGAAAGCATAAAGTTTTCACCTGTTGAACCACCTACATATAAACCATCAATTTTCATCTTATCAATGTTATAGCGAATAATTTCACGCAAACCTTTTTCATTGATAGAGCCATCTTCATTGAATGATACTAATAACGCACTAAAAATACCTTTTAAGTTACGCATTTTTCTCTCCTATTTGATACGTTGTTCTAAAATGACATTTAATGTTTTTTGCTTTATTTTGACCGCACTTTCCTGTGATGCCTGTACCAATAAAGCGTAAATCAAATCTAATACGAATAATTGAGCAATCTTCGTACCGATAGAGTCGCCTTGTAGCTTGCCTTGCTTATTCCCATTCACTAAAACAAGATCGGCATATTCTGTGATGGGTGAACGCAAACTGTGCGTAATCGCAATGGTTTTAGCACCATTTTCTTTGGCGATTTTCATGGTATGAGTGGTTTCTTGAGAATAACCGGAATGGCTCAAACCAATTGCCACATCTTTTTTCGTCAATAACGATGCCTGCATATACATAAAATGGTTGTTACCTGTCGCATCCACTTGCACACCGATACGCATCAGTTTATTTTTGGCATCTTCCGCAGTAATACCCGATGTCCCCACACCAAATAAAAAGACACGATTGGCTTGCTGAATAGCTTTCACTGCTTCTTCCAACTGCTCAAAATCTAATAAATTAATGGTTTCATCCATCACGTTATTGATGGCTGATTTCAGCTTATGCGCAATATTCAATGAGTTGTCAGAATCGGTAATATCTGAATCTAATACGGTATTATCTTTGCCATCTTTCGTCGCAAGCTCGATGGATAATTCCAATTTAAAATCACTGAAGCCTTTAAAACCGAGAGTGCGGCAAAAACGTACAAAGGTCGCCTCCCCCACTTCTAAATGGGCGGCAATTTCAGCTAAAGGCGCTTGCACAGCAAGATCGGGATTCAATAAAATTGCATCCGCAATTTTCTTTTCAGTTTTCGTTAAACTTCGATATAACGAGCTGATGGTATTTAAAATATTGCCGTTTTTAGCCATAAACCACTCCCGTATTTTTTGCTTGTAATAAGCAGTCTTTTACCCAGTAAGCTGCACCAATCAAGCCAGCATCTTGCCCGAATTTAGCACTTTCTAATTCACAATGATAAACATCAGGAAGCTCACTTAATAAAGATTGAACCAACGGTAAATAACCTTCTGCTAATCCAACACTACCGCCCACCACGACCTTTTGCATGTCTAATCCAATCTTCAAATCCGCAATCAAATTCGCAATGGCTTGGGCTGAACGAGTCACAAGTGCGGTCGCTTTTTCATCATTTTGACGAAAACGTGCAAAAACTTCTTTCGGATCACAAGGATCATCCCATTGAGAAGAAACTGCTTCAATCGCTCGACCTGATGCAATGGCTTCAACACAACCACGGCGACCACATCCACAAACGGGGCCATTAGGATCGGCCAAAGTATGACCTATATGCCCTGCAATGCCGTTTGGCTCAGTGAGCAAACGATGATTTAAAATTAAACCACCGCCTACGCCTGTGGAAACCGTAATAAAGGTAAAGTTTTGAACATCATCAGGATTTTGTAGTTGATACTCTGCATAGGCTGCTGCTTGCACGTCATTAAGCAACCCAATCGGTTTATCAGTATGCTGTGCAATGCTGTCTTTTAGCGGAAATTGGGCTAATCCACCCAAGTTTTTAGGGTTAAGTGCAGTCAGAATGCCTTGATTAATAATGCCCGTTGAAGCAACGGCAACATAATCAAACTGCCCTTCATATTCTTTTAGCAACTGAGCAAGAGTTTGATGCATCGCTTGCGCGGCATCATCCTGTGGCGTGGAAATCTGTTTTCGCTGTTGAATCTCACCATTTTTCACTATAGCAGAAGCGATTTTTGTGCCACCAATATCTAATGCCAAACAACGCTGTAATGCTTGACCGCTATCCACTGTTAATGACATGTCTTCTTCCTTTATTTTTTTGCTGAATGAATGGCTTTAGCAAACCAGCTTACAATATGCTCTAAACGCGTTAATGCAGAACCTACGGTCACGCAATAAGCACCAATTTCAATCGCCGTTTTCGCCAACTCTGGGGTGTTATAACGTCCTTCCGCCATGACACGACAGCCTGCGGCTTTCAAATCTTTGACTAATTGATAATCTGGCTCTTCCGGTACTGTACCACCTGTGTACCCAGACATCGTACTGCCCACGATATCAAAACCGAGTTTTTGACAATACAAACCTTCTTCTAAATTCGAACAATCTGCCATGGCCAAACAGCCTAATTCGTGGATTTTTTTGACCGCACTTTCAATATCTACTGGTCTAGGACGATTTGTCCCATCCACGGCAATAATGTCGGCACCTGCTTTTGCTAAATCTTCAATATCATGCAAAAATGGCGTGATTCGTACAGGGCTGTCAGGTAAATCACGTTTCACAATACCAATAATCGGTACATTCACAGTAGGGCGTGTTGCTTTAAGATTTTCTATGCCCTCGATACGCAATCCAGCGGCACCACCAACAACAGAAGCCTGTGCCATGGCTGCCACGATTTCTGGTTTATCCATCGGACCGTCATCGACAGGCTGACAAGAAGCAATAAGACCAAATTTGATTTTATCTAAGACTTCATTATGTGATAATTTCGACATATAAACTCCTACATTAGACAGTAACACTTGGTTTCCTTTTGGCTTTTTGGTCATTATAGTAAAACGCAGTAAAACTTGCACCATAAAAAAATATTTTTTGAAGTACAATTTCAAAATTTGTGATCGGCTTCTCAATTTTGAGATAAAGTTGCCACATTTGTACAAAATATTTTTTTTTACTTTAGAATATGAAGTAATACTTCATTACTTATAAATAGGAGAAAAAAATGAATGTGTTAGGTTATGCGCAAAAAATTGGGCAAGCCTTAATGGTACCTGTTGCTGTCTTACCAGCAGCGGCTGTACTGATGGGTATTGGTTATTGGCTTGACCCAGATGGCTGGGGAGCTAACAGTCAACTTGCTGCATTTTTAATTAAATCAGGCGGTGCTATCATCGATAACATGGGCCTGCTTTTTGCCGTTGGCGTTGCTTTCGGTTTATCTAAGGACAAACATGGCTCCGCTGCACTTTCAGGTTTAGTGGGTTACTATGTGGTAACCACTCTACTTTCACCTGGCAGTGTTGCTCAGCTACAACATATCGATGTAAGTGAAGTGCCTGCCGCCTTCGGGAAAATCAATAACCAATTTATTGGGATTTTGATCGGGGTGATTTCAGCTGAACTTTATAACCGCTTCTATCAAGTGGAATTGCCAAAAGCACTCTCCTTCTTTAGCGGAAAACGCCTTGTGCCAATCGTCGTTTCTTTTGTCATGATGTTCATCAGCTTCGTATTGCTTTACATCTGGCCATATATTTTCGGCGGTTTAGTGTCATTCGGTGAAAGCATTAAAGACTTAGGCGCTGTTGGTGCAGGTCTTTACGGTTTCTTCAACCGTTTACTCATTCCTGTTGGCTTACACCATGCATTGAACTCAGTATTCTGGTTTGACGTCGCAGGCATTAATGATATTCCAAACTTCTTAGGTGGTGCAAAATCACTTGCTGAAGGTACTGCAACGGTTGGTGTAACGGGTATGTATCAAGCCGGTTTCTTCCCTGTCATGATGTTCGGTTTACCAGGTGCAGCATTAGCAATTTATCTCAGTGCTAAACCAAGCCAAAGAACTAAAGTGGCATCAATCATGCTTGCGGGTGCATTTGCCTCATTCTTCACTGGTATCACCGAGCCATTAGAATTCTCTTTCATGTTTGTTGCGCCAGTGCTTTACTTCATCCACGCGGTATTAACCGGTATTTCCGTCTTTATCGCTGCAACAATGCATTGGATCGCAGGCTTCGGTTTCAGTGCGGGTCTCGTGGATATGGTACTTTCATCACGTAACCCGTTAGCCGTTGAATGGTATATGCTAATCGTACAAGGCTTAGTATTCTTCGTGATTTACTATGCCGTATTCCGTTTAGCAATCAAAGCGTTCAACCTAAAAACATTAGGTCGCACAGAAGAAGCAGAGGAAACCACTGCTGCACAACCAGCAGCGAGCCAATCTCGCGAAGAAAGAGCGGTCAAATTTATTGATGCTTTAGGTGGTTCTGATAACTTCAAAAATATTGATGCTTGTATCACTCGCTTACGTTTAAGCTTAGTCGATCAACACAAAATTAATGAAGAACAACTTAAGTCTCTTGGCGCAAAAGGTATCGTGAAAATCGGTAACGATGGCTTACAAGTGGTTCTCGGCCCTGAAGCTGAACTTGTGGCTGAAGCCATGAAACAAAAAGTGAAATAACACACACTAAATGAAATGCCGACTCAGAAATGGGTCGGTATTTTTTTGCCAAAAATAAAGTAAAAAATGACCGCTCTTTAGCTGAGAATTTCTCGTTCGAAGTGAGTTAAATGAAAGTTTGAAAATTGAAGATTGTTTTGAAGGGTGGTGGAACTAAGCAGAATTGGTCTTAACAGCAAGTGGCTTACTGCATCGCATCCCTGCGGGATTTCTACCTAGCCCACCATAGATTTAAAGCATCTCTGGGGTTCCAGTCTGCGATATAAAATTAAAAGATTAAGAATCTTTTAAAAGCCACTTATATATTCAGGAGACCAATCCTGACTTCCAAAGAAACTACATTGGAAGGCAGTGGTATGATAGAAGTCTTCCGCTATTTTGTCAATTAAGATATTGCACTAAAAGAAGTATTTTTTCGCTTTTCGTATAAAAATTAACAAAGGCATTTCAACTATCACATCAATGTAACAAAAACAAAATAACCGTCTTATTAAAGACGGTTATTTTTACTATCGAGTGCCGTAAACCACAATGGTTTTACCGTGCGCATGAATTAGATTTTGATCTTCCAACATCTTAATTATTCGCCCTACGGTTTCACGTGAACAGCCCACCATTTGACCAATTTCCTGACGAGTAATTTTGATCTGCATGCCATCCGGATGAGTCATGGCTTCAGGTTGTTTTGCTAAATGCATAAGCGCCTGAGCAATACGCCCTGCCACATCCAAAAAGGCCAAGTTAGTCACTTGTCGAGACGTGTTTTGCAAGCGTTTTGATAACTGAGAAGTAAGGAACATTAAAATCTCAGGATTAATTTGAATAAGCTGACGATATTTTTTATAGGAAATTTCCGCAATTTCACAAGGAGTTTTTGTTTTCACCCAAGCAGAACGTTTCGAACCTTCATCAAATAAACCCGCTTCACCAAAAAATTGTCCGGCACCTAAATAAGATAAAATCATCTCTTTGCCTTCATCATCTTTCGATGAAACCATCACGGTTCCTTTAATTAAGAAATATAAAATATTCGCATCTTCCCCTGCATGTATTAAGGTCGATTTTGCAGGATATTTATGCAAATGACAGTGAGTTAGGAACCAATCCAGAGCAGGATCGCGCTGCTGATCATCGTCTTGTAACTTTTGTTCTTCAAGTAATTCTACATCTTCTGACATATAAGCTCCTATTGATTCATTTTAGAAATTCCATTTTATCTTTTATATCAATGGATTCATGTAATTCTGACCAAACAATCACTGCACTTCCATTGTGAATCTTGCTTAGTAGGTGTTGTTTTTTTTGTTCTAAAGAAAATTCGTGTGAACCATAATCGGTACCTTCTCTAAGTACCACACTTTCCACAATATTTTCTAAGGTTTCTATTGGCAGTTCTTGCCACGGAATAATCATATATTTATCAACTAAAGTCAATTAAGCAAAAAGCGGTTCAAGAAAACGCCATTGCTGTTCAAAACTTTGATTTGCACCTAAACGGAAGTTTGTGCGGACATAACGCATAAACTGCCCTTCACAAAGGGTTACTAAATGCCCTGCAATAATACGTTCATCGACGTTAAATCCCCGCCCTTCGCGTAATTTTCGCATTTGTAAAATATTCACAAATTGCATTTCAAGGCGATCGAAGAATTGGGCAACACGAGCCTGTAAAAGTGGCTCCTCAAACATCAAGGCATGTCCGGTCAAAATACGTGTCAAACCAGGGTTTTTACGCGCAAAGTCGAGAATCATCTGCATAATGTCACGCACGCGATTCATCGTATTGGTTTCATTACGAATTGATGTCGTAATACGGCTAAATAAATTCGCTTCGATATTATCAATCAACGCTTCAAACATTTTAGTTTTACTTGGGAAGTAACGATAAAGCGCCGCTTCTGACACCCCTACTTCTTCCGCCAAACGCGCGGTTGTCATCCGCTCCATTCCACGTTCAGAATGCAGCATATGGGTAAGCACCGTCAACACTTGTTGACGACGTTCTTTTACCGTACGTTTTTCGATTTTTGGCGGTTTGATCTCCGCCACAATCTCATCAACTTCTACGAGAGATAATTGTTCTACCATAGTTTATTTTTTACCTGAATGACCAAAACCGCCTTCACCACGTTCAGTTTCGGTAAATTCACTAACAATATTAAATTCAGCTTGTACTACTGGCACAAAGACTAACTGCGCAATACGGTCACCAACTTCAATTTTGAACGGTTCATGACCTCGATTCCATACCGACACCATGAGTGGACCTTGGTAATCTGAATCAATTAAGCCCACTAAGTTACCTAAAACGATACCGTGTTTATGACCTAAACCAGAACGAGGCAGAATTACCGCTGCAAGATTTGGATCGGCAATATAAATTGAAAGGCCTGTTGGGATAAGTTTAGTTTCGCCTGGTTGAATTTCAATGCCCTCTTCAAGCAATGCACGTAAATCCAAACCTGCTGAACCTTCGGTTGCATAGGTTGGTAAAGGAAATTCGTTGCCAATACGGCTATCTAAAATTTTTACATCAATTTTTTTCATGCTTATTTATCCTTTAAAAGAAATCAGTCATACAAAAGTGCGGTCACAAAACCCAACGAATTTTGAGCCTATTTTATTTGTGATAATGCTCAACAATTTCAGCGACCAACACTTCTGCCAATGTATTTTTATCGGCTAATGGCAAGGCTTTTTCGCCTGTTTTCGAAAAAATCTGCAGGGCATTTTGATCTTGCCCGAATACTTGCCCACCCGATACATCATTGGCACAAATCATATCTAAATTTTTTCGTTGAAGTTTGCTCTTCGCATATTCAGCGACATTTTGCGTTTCAGCTGCAAAGCCTACAACAAACGGACGATCTTTTTCTAAACTTGCCACACTTGCGATAATGTCTGGATTTTTCACCAATTTAAGGGAAAGCTCATCGTTATCATTGGTTTTCTTAATTTTTTGCTCGGCAACTTCCGAAACTCGATAATCTGCCACTGCAGCACAGCCAATAAAGATGCGATTTTTGACCGCACTTTCAAGAGAGGCTTGCCACATTTCATGGGCGGTTGTCACATCAATACGATGCACATTTTTCGGTGTAGCGAGATTAACTGGTCCCGTAATTAAGGTGACATTTGCACCACGTTTGGCAAAAGCCTCGGCAATTGCAAAGCCCATTTTGCCTGAGCTGTGATTAGAAATATAACGAACAGGATCGATAGCTTCACGCGTCGGACCAGCTGTAATAGTGACACTTAAATTGACTAAATCTTGTTGAACAGCAAAAAGTGATTGAAGCGACTCAAAAATTTCAGTGGGTTCTGACATTCTGCCTGCGCCCACATCACCACAAGCCTGAAAACCACTATTTGGTCCAACAAAATGAATACCTCGCGCAGAAAGGGCGGTTAAATTTTGTTGTGTTATCGTCTGACGGTACATCTGTTGATTCATTGCCGGTGCGAGCAAAATAGGCGCACTTGTCGCGAGACAAATCGTGCTAAGTAAATCATTTGCCATTCCAACGGTTAAACGCGCAATAAAATCGGCACTGGCTGG
>CAKQTN010000025.1:0-13505 GCA_934276625.1 uncultured Haemophilus sp. | reverse complement strand
GTGAGTGCTTGAACAGGACAAACGGCAACGCAGTTAGGGTCAACGCAATGCATACATTGTTTTTTCACATAAGCATAACCGTTTTCTGTTTTGTCTTTATTTGTGCCGTCGCCATCGCTCCATACTTGAATCACGTTACGAGTAAATGGCGTGAGCTTATCGTTATTTGACCAAGTTTGATCACCTTTTGGATTAACGGGTGTGTGGTTCACGTTTTGACATTCAGCCACGCATGCTTGACAACCTACACAAAGGGTAGAGTCATAAAGCATTCCTAGTGCGCCGGGAATAGGCTCAACCGCTTCCGATGCCTGCACATTTGGTACAGGCAAAGTAGATGCGATTCCGCCAAGCATACCCGCTTTTAGAAATTTTCGTCTATCCATTATTATTTACCTGTATGTTCTTCTTTCTCTGCAGCTTTAGCTTCAGAACGGGCTTTATGTTGAGCGCTTAATTCGCGCAAGGTCACAACACTCACGCCTGCTAGGATTGCAGCTGCACCGCCCAATAAACCAATAGCCGTCATGGTTGCACCTGAACCTTCGGTGTTGTTGACGTCTGGTTTTTCAACGCGTGGTGTTGGATTTTCTACGCCCGCTAATTGGAAAATACCTTTGGTAAAGCCGACGCCTTTTTCGTTACAACCATAGCAAGGGTGCCCGATACCGACCGGCCAGTTATTACCACCGACATCGCAGAATTCTAAGGTAGAGCAGTTGCCGTAAGTTTCTGGCCCTTTACAACCAAGATGATATAAACACCAACCGTTGCGGTGACCGTAATCACCGTATTCTTTAGCGAAACGTCCAGCATCGAAGTGCGGACGACGATAGCAGTTTTCGTGAATTAAGCGATCGTAAGCGAATAATGGACGATTTAATTTGTCCATTGCTGGCAGTTTCTTATAAGTAAGAATATAAGCAACGGTTGCAAGGAAGTTGTGTGGATTTGGTGGACAACCCGGAATATTAATCACCGGTGTGCCTTTTGGTAAGACTTCAGATAAGCTACTTGCACCAGTTGGGTTGCCACCGCTAGAAGGTACGCCACCCCATGCAGCACAAGAACCGATCGCAATAATCGCCGCAGCTCCTTTAGCGGCTTCTTGGATGTGTTCTACAATCGGTTTACCTGCTACCATACAATAAACGCCGCCGTCTTTCACCGGAATAGATCCATCTACGACTAAAACATATTTTCCATAATACTGTTTAATTGCATTGTGTTTGTTATCTTCAGCTTGTTCCCCGAAGGCTGCAGAAAGGGTTTCGTGGTATTCTAAGGAAATCATTTCCAATACCAAGTTTTCTACTGTTGGGTGGGTGGCGCGTAGCAAGGATTCAGTACAACCCGTACATTCTTGCGCACCAATCCATAATACTGGTGGACGTTTAGGTTCGGTTAAAGCAGCGGTCATTTCTGCACCCGCTTTTGAACTTAACCCCATAGTCGCCGCAAGTGCGGTACATAACTTCATAAAATCCCGACGGGAAACTTCTGCTAAAGCAGAAAATAATCCATCACTTCGTTGCATATAATCACTCCAATTGGCACGTTACTTGTATGGTTAATCTAGCTATGATATGCCTTGATGCAGGAAATTTATTTGATCGTAATCAAAAATATCCTTATTTTCCTTACAAAATAAGTGGGTAAGTGATTGTTTTTACTTGTTTATTGAGAATGATTGTTATTTGTTGGTGCCGCATTCACTTGGAGTCCATTTTTTATACACTAAATCATAATAATAAGTAAGGATTTGGGCTCAGAAAAACTTCGTGAATATTGACTGCACTTCTGGCTGATGTGAATGGGGGAAGTGGATAAAACTAAATTCTTGGTTTTATTGATTTTTATCAACAAAATATTGTCTAAGCGAATAGATTTTATTGTGCATTTCCCTATACTGAGTAGGGAAAATTTTCTATGGAGAAATAATGATGAATATAGTTATGGGTATTGTCCTTCTCGGTTTAGCTTTCACTATTTCAATGTATAACAAACTGATTAGAAAACGTAATCAGGTGAGTAGTGTTGAAGCCAGTGTGGATGTTCAGTTAAAGCGTCGTTATGATTTGTTGCCAAACCTTGTCGCCACCGCAAAGGAATATATGTCGCATGAGCGTAGCCTGCTTGAGCGTATCGTGACGTTACGCGAAAGTGCTAAATCAGCCCATTCTACAAGTGAAAAATTCCAACTCAATAATGAGATTTCGGGTTTATTGCGTAATTTACAGGTTCGTCTAGAAAATTATCCGGATCTCAAAGCCAATCAAAATCTTTTGCAAATTCAGACCACACTTAGTGACGTGGAAGAGCAAATTTCTGCAGCAAGACGTACTTATAATTCAGCAGTTGAAGAGTATAACAATGCAGTGGAAATGTTCCCGTCAAATTTAATTGCAAACTTGTTTAATTTCCAGAAGGGAACATTTTTCGATATTCCTCAGAATGAAGCTGAAGTGCCTAATGTGGGTAATTTATTTAAACAATAAGTGGAAAAACCATGAATACACCAAAAGAAATTGAAGGGATTCGTTTTCTGGGATTAGAAAAGTTAGATGAGGAACGTTTAGCCATAAAATCGCTCATCAATAAATGGATTATTATGCTATGCGTTGGGTTATTTTTCCTCATCGGAACGATAGGGAATGGGTATCTATTAAGTACAGCTTTAATCCTTGGTGTGCTCATTTATTCTTTTCGTCATTTATTTTTTAAATATAAGCGTTTTATCGCAGAATTTAAAACTCGCGTGATTAATACAATTGTCCAGGAATTTGGTTTCCAGTTTAACGCAGATAGAGGACTGAATATTGGTGATTTTCTCTCCGTTTATGATAGTGGTCCCGCGACCTTCCGTAGTGAGGATTTAATCTTTGGTGAGTTTAACCAAACTGAAGTTGAAATTTGTGATTTTTCAGCATTTAACATGTCGTTGAAAGAGAAATCCGTTAAGGCATTAGGTGCTCAGAATTTCCAAGGCATTTTATTTAAAGCCACTTTCCCTAAAGAGCTGGCTCATTGGGTTTATGTTTGTGATAAGAAAGAAGCAGGTTTAAGAAAAGAAGGTGAAATTGCCTTGATGGATAATCCGTCTTTTAATCGCTATTTTGATGTATTTACGGAAGATCAAATCTTAGCCAGATATGCTTTATCGCCTAAGTTAATGGAACGTTTTTGTGGACTGAAAGAGAAATTTAATTGCCCTATTTCGATGGTGCTTCGTAACCGAGAAGTGATTATTGCACTTAATTTAGGAAAGAATAGTTTTGAACCGTCCTTTGAAAAGTCATTGCTAGAAAACAATACGATTCGTGATTATATTTCGAGTATCAAAGGCTTTACAGATATGGTGAAAGAACTCGGGTTAAATAACCATATTTGGAAATAAGTGTTAATGTAATAAAAAAGACGAGTTTAAATAATAAACTCGTCTTTTTTTATCTAATGAGTTTTTAGGCGTTGTTTGCTGCTTGTGCTTTTTTATGCTCTAAACGTAACACACCTAAATGTGTCATATAGCAACAAAAAATACAGCCTGCTACAGCGAATAATAATAGGTAGAAACCTGCATCCCAACCGAATTTATCAGCCAAAATACCAAATAATGCAGTACCAGAGAAACTACCTAAAATGTAACTTAATAAACCACGTAAACCCGTTGCTGAACCTGCTGCGAAAGAAGGAACTAGCTCGATAGTTTGAAGTGAAGATAAGAACATTGGAACATAAATTAAGCATCCAATAATACCTGCACCGATGGTTACAGTTATTAAGTCACTACCACCCCAGTAAACAAACATTGCTGCGCCCACACCGAATAAGGTGATGATAGCAAGTGGCATACGGCGACCTTTGAAATAAGTATCAGTTAACCAACCTGCTAATAGCGTAGAAGGAATGGCTGCCCATTCAAAGATAGCAAATGCTGTCCCCATTTGAGCTTTAGTGAAACCTTTAGTTTCTAATAAATAAAGTGGTAGCCAGGTTAATACACCAAAACGGATCATGTAAGTGAATACGTCAATGAAAGAAACAAACCATACATTAATGTCTTTCATAATGTAATCACGGAAGATTTCCCATGTGGTTAAGTTGACGTTTTCTTCTTTTGTGACAACTAACTCTTCATTCTCATTTTCAAGAATTTTACCAACTGGTGGTAAACCTTCGTTGTAAGTACGACCCGCACCGAAAATGTAGAAAATAATCGCAACAATAGTAGCAATTGCTACAGGTACAACAAAGTGTGCGGCTTGCCAATGCTCTTGACCTAACCAAGCGATACTTGCACCCGCAATTGGTGCAACTAAACCACCACCTACGTTGTGAGAGATATTGAAGATAGCTGTTGTTACACCACGAGATTTACGCGGGAACCAGCTTGCTAGTACGATGTAAGCTGGACCAGCCCCCATCCCTTGGAAGATACCATTAAGTACACAAAGGAATAAGAATGCCCAGAATGATGCACTAAAGCCCATCATTAAGTTTACTGCTGCCGACATCATTAAGCCGAAAATCATAAAGTGTTTCGGATTTGATTTATCTGCGATTGCAGACATGAAACCTTTACTTAAACCATAAACAATTAACATGGTACCGGAAATAAAACCGATATCTTTTTTGGTGAAACCAAAATCGCTAATTAATTCAGGAGAAGAAAGAAGGAAGTTATTACGTAAAATATAGAATGCCGCATAACCGATAAAGATGCCAAATAATGCATGCCATCTTAAGCGATTATAACGTTCTCTAATTTCCGCATCAGGAACAGGCGTACCTGGATTAGATTTTAGGAATGAAATCATTGAATGTCCTTAAATTTTTAATACAACAAAACTCATTTCTATACAACAAAATGAGGTGGTCAATATAAGGGGAAAAATAGAGATGTCAAATAGTAAATAAAAAATAACGAAAATTTTGACCGCACTTTTATTTCGCAAAATAGTCAGTTTTTTGCTATAATTCCGCACGATTTTCATTACAAAATAGAGAAAAACTATGTCAGAAACACCGGTTACAGAAAATGCTTATGGTGCATCAAGTATTAAAGTCTTAAAAGGGCTTGATGCGGTTCGGAAACGTCCAGGCATGTATATTGGGGATACCGATGATGGAACAGGCCTACACCATATGGTGTTTGAGGTGGTGGATAACGCGATCGATGAAGCCCTTGCGGGTTATTGTTCCGATATTATCGTCACTATTCATGATGATAATTCTGTTTCCGTACAAGATGACGGTCGTGGCATTCCAGTAGATATTCACCCAGAAGAAGGTGTTTCTGCAGCAGAAGTAATCATGACAGTACTTCACGCAGGCGGTAAATTCGATGATAACTCCTATAAAGTATCAGGTGGTTTACATGGCGTGGGTGTTTCGGTAGTAAATGCACTTTCTGATAAATTGCAATTAACCATTCGTCGTCAAGGTCATGTGCATGAGCAATTTTATCACTTGGGTGAGCCTCAAGGACCTTTAACCGTTATTGGTGAAACTCAAGCAACGGGTACAACCGTGCGTTTCTGGCCAAGTCCAGAAATCTTTGCAATTACAACTTTCGATTACAAAATTTTAGCAAAACGCTTACGTGAGCTTTCATTCTTAAATTCTGGTGTATCGATTCGTTTAATCGATAAACGTGATGGCACGGAAGATCACTTCCATTACGAAGGTGGTATTCAGGCATTCGTTGAATATTTAAATAAAAATAAAAATCCAATTCATCCAAAACCATTCTATTTTTCAGCGGAAAAAGACGGCATTGGCGTGGAAGTTGCATTGCAATGGAATGATGGCGTAAACGAAAATGTTTATTGCTTTACCAATAACATTCCACAACGTGATGGTGGTACTCACTTAGCCGGTTTCCGTGGTGCGTTAACGCGTAGCTTAAATAACTATATGGAAAGCGAAGGGTTACTGAAAAAAGAGAAAGTAAGTACTTCAGGTGACGATGCACGTGAAGGTTTGGTGGCGATTATTTCGGTGAAAGTGCCCGATCCTAAATTCTCTTCACAAACAAAAGACAAATTAGTGTCTTCTGAAGTGAAAAGTGCGGTTGAATCTGCCATGAATGAGCGTATGCAGGAATATCTATTAGAAAATCCAGCCGATGCGAAAATCATTGTAAATCAAATTATTACAGCTGCACGTGCGCGTGAAGCCGCACGTAAAGCTCGCGAAATGACCCGTCGTAAAGGCGCATTAGATATTGCTGGGCTTCCAGGAAAATTAGCAGACTGCCAAGAAAAAGACCCAGCTCTTTCAGAACTTTACCTCGTGGAGGGGGATTCAGCAGGCGGTTCTGCAAAATCTGGTCGTGATCGTAAAACTCAAGCAATTTTACCGTTAAAAGGGAAGATTCTTAACGTTGAAAAAGCACGTTTTGACAAAATGCTTTCTTCTCAAGAAGTGGGCACATTAATTACAGCGCTTGGCTGTGGTATTGGCCGCGATGAATATAATCCGGATAAATTACGTTATCATCACATCATTATCATGACCGATGCGGACGTGGACGGTTCACACATTCGCACTTTATTGTTGACCTTCTTCTATCGTCAAATGCCGGAATTAATTGAGCGTGGTTACGTGTATATTGCTCAGCCGCCACTTTATAAAGTGAAAAAAGGTAAACAAGAGCGTTACATCAAAGATAACGACGAAATGGTGCAATATGAGTTAATGCTTGCGTTAGATGGTGCAGCGTTGCATATCAGTGCTAATGCGCCAGCAATGAATGATTTAGTGTTTGAGAAATTAGTAGGCGAATATAACAATGTTCAGAAATTAATTACTCGTTTAAGTCGTTACTATCCTGAGCCATTATTACAAGGTTTGGTTTATCAACCACAATTAACCGTTGAGTTAATGCGTAATGAAAGTGCAGTCGAAAATTGGGCAAATTCTTTTGTTGCGTACTTAACCGTAAAAGAAACGGAAGCACATTTATATTCAGCAAGAACGCAATTTAACAGCGAACGCCAAGTATATGAAGCAGTCATTACTGTTCGTAAACATGGTATTGATACCGATTACTTCATCAACTTTGATTTTGTAACGGGAAATGAATTTGCAAAGATTACCGCATTCGGTCAGCAAGTGAATGGCTTGCTAGAAGAGGGCGCTTACGTTACTCGTGGTGAAAAAACTCAACCCGTTCAATCATTTGAACAAGCTGTTGAATGGTTGATGAAAGAATCTCGCCGTGGCCTAGAAATCCAACGTTATAAAGGGTTAGGTGAAATGAACGCTGAGCAACTTTGGGAAACCACTATGGATCCAAATGCTCGCCGTATGTTAAAAGTATCAATTAAAGATGCAGTTGCAGCAGACCAACTCTTCACCACATTGATGGGTGATGAAGTTGAGCCACGTCGTGAATTCATTGAAATGAATGCATTGAGAGCAAATCTAGACGTTTAGTCTAACACTCAAAAATATCACTAAAAATGACCGCACTCAGGGAAACCAAGTGCGGTATTTTTTTTGAGTTAGATCACAAAAATAAAAATAATTCTCAATTTTATCTATTTTTTTATTTTATTCTTTTTTATAATTCTGCCAATTTTGCTATTTAAGGATAACGATATGAAAAAGAATAAATTTTTGGCAGTAACCTATGGGATTTTACCTATTGCTGCGGTATCTATTTCTCCATCTATCTTTGCTGAGGAACAATTAGAGACGATTAACGTTGAAGGTGAATTGAATGCTGAGCGTCAAACACAATCAGCAGTTGAACATAAAAGTGCTGCAGCTATTCAAAAAGAACTCATTCGAGATAATCGAGATTTAGTGCGCTATACAACTGATGTTGGTATTAGTGATAATGGCCGATTTTTAAAAGGTTTCTCTATCCGTGGTGTAGAAGGAAACCGTGTTGGTATCAGTGTAGATGGGGTAAATTTACCAGATAGTGAAGAAAATACCTTATATTCGCGTTATGGGAATTTTAACTCTTCGCGCTTGAGTATTGATTCAGAGTTGGTTAGAGATATTGATATCGTTCGAGGATCAGATGCCTTTAATTCTGGTAGTGGTGCTTTAGGTGGAGGTGTTAATTACCATACTTTAGATGCGTAGGATATCGTTAAATCTAATAATAAATTTGGAGCTTTATTGCGTGGTGGATATGGTAGTAAGAATAGTGAATGGGTTAGAACATTAGGTTTTGGATATGTTGGCGATAAAGTGGATGCTATTTTTATGTATTCACAACGTACAGGTCACCAAATGAAAAGTAAGGGAGAGGGTCCTGAGTTTAACTACTCGAAAAGCCAACATCCAGATCCTGCTACTCACCGTTTTCATAGTTATCTAGCTAAGGTTGGTTATCAAATTACGCCTCACCATAAGGTTGGTATCGGTGTTAATGGTCAAAAAGGTAGCCGATATGTAGATGAACGCAGTTATACTTCTTTCGGAAGTGCTTGGCGTGAAGCGGATGACCAAAATAAACGTATCAATATCAACGCATACTACCTTTATACGCCAGAGTCTAACTACTTGTCATTTGGTAAATTGGATTTTGATTATCAAAAAACAGATTTGGCAGCAGTCAACTATAAAGGACTGCGCGATTGGCTAACAAATGAGAAAAAATTAGGTGAAGTTTTTGATCGTCGCATGAAAACTGAATTTAAACGAGTTTCTGCTGAATTAGAAAGTATGCCGTTTAAGTGGGGAGGGGATCATATTTTCTCTTTTAAAACTTATATAAGTGAACGTGAGTTTAAAAATATTAATCATGACACTAATGAGTATGGATTAGATGAATGGTACACCATTCAAAGACCTGTAAAAACGAAAATATATGGCGCGTCTTTAAAAGATCAAATTACATGGAATCCTCGTTTTGAAAGCGGTTGGAAGCCAACACTCTCAGCAAATCTCGGTCTTCGTTATGATTATGCTAAACTTTCTCCTAAAGCTTTAAATGCGGCTTGTAGTAAGGCTTGTTTAGCTGAAGGTGAACCTTCTCAAAGTAGCTTCTCAAATTGGAGTGGATTTCTTGGGTTAGGAATACAACCGACAGATACGTGGAAATTCGGTTATCAACTAAGTACTGGTTACCGGATTCCTACTGCTACTGAATTATATTTCAGCTTTACTAATGCTTATGGTACATGGAAATCTAATCCAGGATTAAAGTCAGAACGAAGCATCAACCATACGCTCTTTGCTAAGGCACAAAATGAAAAAGGTATGCTTGATATTAACCTATATCAAACTCGTTATCGGAATTTCTTGTTTGAACAAGAAAGTATCATTGAACAAACTCAATATGGACGGATTTACCAAACGCCAATGCAACAAATGGTTAATGTCGATAATGCCCGGGTAAGTGGTATAGAGGTAAAAGGAAGTCTTAATTTAGATACTGTTCTTCCAGCTCCTAAGGGATTAAAACTATATGGTGCATTAGGTTATAGCAAAGGCAAATTATCTAATTCAACCAGCATGCTTTCAATTCAACCGCTAAAAGCTGTTTTGGGGCTTGATTATGAAGATCCAAATGGTAAATGGGGTATTTTTAGTCGATTAACCTATTTAGGTGGTAAAAAAGCAAAAGATGCGAAAACATTTGAAATTAAAACGCGTTGTTTATCATGGACCAACGATCCTTGGTTAGGTGATTATTGTTCAAAAGAAGAGTTATATCAATCTATTGAAAACTATAAATATCTTAATAAATCTGTTTATTTAGTTGATTTATTTGGATTCTATAAAGTGACTGAAGATATTACATTAAGAGCTGGGGTATATAACCTTTTTGATAAAAAATATCATACTTGGGATGCTTTGCGCGGTATTAATGCACACAGTACAACAAATAATATTGATAGAAATGGATTAGGTCTTGAACGCTTCTATGCACCTGGGCGCAACTTTGCAGCCTCTATTGAAATTCGTTTTTAATTATTAAATTGTTTATAGCAAAGTACGCATAGTAATGTGCGTACTTCTTTTTGTTTTAGGAGCAATCATTATGATGATAGATAAACGCCTAATTAACACGGTGGCCGACAGTAAAAAATGGATTGGAATCACGGTGTTATGGAACTGGGTGGCGTTAATTGGTGGGATTATAAGTGCCGTCGTGTTTTCTTATATTTTACAGGCGGCTTATTTTAATGAATTGGGCCCGATAAGTGCGGTCATTTTGGGCATCGTTTTGGTTGCTGCTTTGGCATTGCGTGCCTTTGCGGGTAAAAAATCGGTGCAGGCTTCTTATTTTGCCAGTACGAAAGTGAAACATGAGTTGCGTAGCCTCATTTATCGCAAATTGGCTTCGATGCCACTTAACCAAGTAAATCAACAATCTACTTCAAGTATTATCCAAGTGGCTTCAGAAGGTGTAGAGCAGCTTGAAATTTACTTTGGGCGTTATTTACCTCAGCTTTTTTATAGCTTGCTTGCCCCGCTCACACTCTTCGCTTTTCTGATCTTTTTCAGCTTTAAAACAGCCGTGATTTTGCTGATTTGCGTGCCGCTGATTCCTATGTCGATCATTGCAGTGAATAAAATTGCGAAAAAACTCTTGGCAAAATATTGGTCCATTTATGTGGGATTAGGCAGCAGTTTCTTAGATAACCTACAAGGTTTAATCACGCTGAAAATCTATCAAGATGATGCTTATAAAGCGAAAGCAATGGATGAAGAAGCAGAACATTTCCGCAAAATCACTATGAAAGTACTGACCATGCAGCTTAACTCGGTATCACTGATGGATTTACTTGCTTACGGTGGTGCTGCAATCGGGATTTTAACAGCTCTGTTGCAATTCCAAGACAATCAATTAACCGTATTAGGTGTCATTTTATTTATTCTACTTTCTTCTGAATTCTTTATTCCACTTCGTTTATTGGGTTCTTTCTTCCATGTGGCGATGAATGGTAAAGCGGCATCAGATAAGATCTTTACATTGTTAGATACGCCAGTGGAAACTCAAGCACAAGCGGTCGATTTTGCAGCGAAAAATGCTATTCAAGTGGATATTCAAGATCTGCATTTTGCTTACAGCGAAGAGAAACCTGCGATTGTTGGCTTAGATTTAAGCATCTTACCAAATCAGCTTACGGTATTTGTGGGTAAAAGTGGTTGTGGTAAATCAACCTTGGTTTCATTGCTAATGGGCTTTAATAAAGCGCAACAAGGCAAAATTCTATTCAACGGCCAAGAAATTCAAGAGATTGATCGTCATTCGTTTTATGAAAAAGTGTCTTTGGTGAGCCATAGCAGTTATGTGTTTAAAGGTACGCTACGTGAAAATATGACCATGGCGAAAATCGATGCTACAGATGAACAAATTTATGCGTGTTTAGAACAAGTCAATTTGGCGCAATTCGTTCGAGATAACGGCGGATTAGATATGCAGTTATTAAGCCGTGGCGCGAATTTATCTGGCGGTCAAATCCAACGTTTAGCCTTAGCGCGTGCTTTATTACACAATGCCGAGCTTTATATTTTTGACGAAGCGACCAGTAACATTGATGTAGAAAGCGAAGAAATTATTTTGCAGTTCATTCAACAATTTAAACAACAAAAAAACATTGTGATGATTTCTCATCGCTTGGCCAATGCCGTGAATGCCGACTGCATTAATGTGCTTGAACAAGGCAAATTAATTGAGCAAGGCACACATAAAGAGCTTATGGCAAAACAAGGTGCGTATGCTGAAATGTTCCAACAACAAAAAGATTTAGAACAAATTAGAGAGGTGGCAAATGCGTAAAAATGGTTTTGTTGTAATGGGGCATTTGTTGAAATTAGTGACCCCACTGTCGCATATCATGGCGTTTACTATCACCATGGGAACGCTCGGTTTCTTGGCTGCCATCTTTATTATGGTGCTTGGTGCGATGGGGTTAGTGAATCTTCTTAACTTTGACACCCATTTAAGTTTTTCTGGAATTTTGACCGCACTTATCGTGTTAGCGGTGGCTCGTGGCGTGTTGCGTTATTTAGAGCAAATGTCAGGGCACTATATTGCTTTTAAATTATTGGCATTATTGCGAGATAAAGTATTTTCTTCCTTACGCCGTTTGGCTTTTGTGAAGTTGCAAGACAAACAAGCGGGGCAATTAGTGTCCTTGGTGACTAATGATATCGAATTGCTCGAAGTGTTCTATGCGCACACCATTGCACCAATTATGATCGCGTTTTTTACTTCTGCGATTTTATTGTTGGTCTTTGGGCATCTTTCAGGTTGGTTTGTGCTTGTGGCATTAGCCGCTTATTTAACGGTGGGTGTGATTCTACCCATTATTACCACCAAATTGGCGCGTGAAGATGGCAGACGCTATCGTGAGTTGGTTGGTGAAATGAATGATTTCTTCCTCGATAGTGTGCGTGGTATGAAAGAGATCCAACTTTTCGGCTATGCGAAACAGCGCTTAGATGAAATTCAACAACGCAGCCAAAAAATCGATACCGCTTTTGAGCGCATTAAAGACCAAGAAGCAAAAGTACGTGTTTACACTGAAGTGGCGGTATCCGTGTTTAACATCATTATGTTATTCACCGGCTTAATTTTGTTTAGTCTAGATAAGATTGATTTTTCTGCCTTTTTAATTGGCGTGATTTTATTGATGTCGAGCTATGGCCCGGTTATTGCGTTAAGTAACCTTTCAAGCAACTTGTTACAAACCTTGGCTTCAGGTGAGCGTGTATTGAGCTTGCTAGCAGAAGAACCCGAATTAAAAGACGTAGAAAGTGCGGTTGATTTGAAGGATGTTTCTCGCATTGATGTTGAGAACGTAAGTTTTGCTTATGGTGAAGAACAAATTTTATCGGATGTTAGCTTGTCTGTGAAAAAGGGTGAAATCTTAGGGATTCATGGCAGAAGTGGTAGCGGTAAAAGCACCTTGTTAAAACTGCTGATGCGTTTTTACGATCCTAAATCGGGTAGCATTAAAATTAATGGCGAAATCTTACCGAATATCAACACCCGTAGTTTGCGAGACAATATGGCGTACATTACCCAGCAAACCTATATTTTCAACGAAACCATCGAGGAAAATATTCGCCTTGCGCGTCGTGATGCAACACTAGACGAAATTATGGAAGCTGCGAAGAAAGCGTCAATTCATGATTTCATTTTGAGTTTGCCCGAAGGTTATCAAACGAAAATGACCGAATTAGGCGGTAACCTTTCTGATGGTGAAAAACAGCGTATCGGTATTGCTCGTGCATTCCTACACAACGCACCGATTATTTTACTCGATGAACCGACCAGTAATTTGGATAGCTTAAACGAAGCGATGATTTTGAAATCATTGTTGAACGTGAAAGCAGAAAAATTGATTATTCTCGTGAGTCATCGCCAATCTACCATGGCGATTTGCGATCAGGTGATTGGCATTGAGAATGGAAGAATGTCGTAAGGCAGTGATAAAAAGAGCGGTCAAATTGACCGCTCTTTTTTATTTTCTTAATTTCACTAACTCAACTTCGTGATTTTCACCTTTTCTAAGAATGAGATTGGC
>CAKQTN010000024.1:0-13554 GCA_934276625.1 uncultured Haemophilus sp. | reverse complement strand
TTAACTTGCGAATATCACACGCATGCACACAAAGCATTAGAACTTCGCCCAGAAACGGTAGTGAAACTCTTTAATACGTTTGATGTTTGGCGTAAACCTCAGCGCTTTGAGGAGTTTTTATTGGTATGTTTATCTGATACTCGCGGACGAACGGGCTTTGAAAATAAAGAATATCCGCAAATTGATTATCTCAAAGCGCTCTACCAAGCTGCCCTTGCTGTTGATGCACAGCAAGTCATTGCAGATGGTTTTGAAAAACAAGGTATTCGAGATGAATTAACGCGTCGAAGAATTGCTGCAGTGAAAGCGGAGAAAACACGCTTAAATGCTTAATCCAGCTTTACTAAAAGTAAACTAACCCTTACAATATGTGCAATTTTTTAGTAAAAATTTTGTTATGAAATTATTAAAATCTCTTCTCGCACCTGTATTTGCAAGTGTGATCTTATCCGCTTGTACCCTTGATGCAGAGCGCCCAACAGATGTTCAACATATCGATAAGAACGATATTACGTGGCAGCAGCACCTCAAAAAAATCAAACAAATTCAATCTTATAGCGCAAAAGGACAAATTGGTTACATCAGCCCACAAGAACGTTTTTCTAGTCGCTTTGAGTGGCAATATCAAAACCCGAAAGCCTATAAGTTAAAACTTTATTCTCTGATCAGCAAAACAACGCTAACGATGGAAATGCATCCAAACGGTATGACGATTTCAGATAATAAAGGTAACCAACAATCTGATAAAAATGCCAAATTATTGTTACGCGAAATCATCGGAATGGATGTGCCATTAGAGCATTTATCTTATTGGTTAAAAGGTCAGCCAGCGGATAACGCAGATTACCAAGTAGGAACTAATCATCTTTTATCCGAATTTAGCTACCCGCTTGATGGCTCAATGTGGACAGCCGATTACTTAAGTTATCATGCAGATAATTCGATGCCTGAAAATATTCTGTTAAAGAACAAAAGTACATCGCAAACCCTAAAAATTCGTGTGGATGAATGGGCGTTCTAATGAAAACACATCATTTTTCGACCGCACTTTCAACTTCTCTTGGAAAGCCTAATCGCTTTCCAAGCCCCGCAAAACTCAATTTATTTCTCTATATAAACGGTAAACTGCCAAACGGCTACCACGAATTACAAACGCTTTTCCAATTTCTTGATTTTGGCGATTGGCTTACTATTGATATTCGCCAAGATAAACAAATCCACATCACACCAGAAATTCCAGGCTTACCTCTAGAGCAAAACTTAATCTATCGTGCAGCCACGCTCCTACAAGAAAAAACAGGCTGTACGCTCGGTGCCACAATTCATTTAGATAAAATCCTACCAATGGGTGGTGGGATTGGCGGCGGCTCATCCAATGCGGCTACGACTCTGCTTGCTTTAAACTATTTATGGCAAACCCATTTATCCATTGATGAACTTGCCGAGCTTGGACTAAAACTTGGGGCTGATGTGCCTATCTTTGTTCATGGCCAAGCCGCTTTTGCAGAAGGTGTGGGTGAAAAAATTCAATACTGTGAACCACAAGAAAAATATTATGTGGTGCTAAAACCTGAAACTGCGATTTCTACTGCTGTGGTTTTTAGCGACCCCAATTTGCCACGCAATACAGAAAAAAGATCCCTTGCCGAACTTTTGAATCAACCGTTTGCAAACGATTGCGAAAAAGTCGTGCGAACTCAATATCCTGAAGTTGAAAAAGCCCTACTATGGTTGCTACAATATGCACCAGCCAGATTAACCGGAACCGGGGCTTGTGTTTTTGCTGAATTTGATGATGAAAAATCAGCACAAGCTGTTTTCCAACAAAAACCGAAGGAATTTTTCGGCTTTGTTGCTAAAGGATTAAACGTTTCACCATTACATGCGATGTTGAAACAACTCTCGACCAACCAATCTATCTACACTCAACCTGAGGTTATATAAAATGCCAGACATTAAACTCTTTGCTGGAAATGCTACGCCTGAGCTAGCGAAAAAGATTTCTGAACGTCTTTACATTTCATTAGGCGATGCCACCGTTGGTCGCTTTAGCGATGGTGAAATCCAAGTGCAAATTAATGAAAATGTGCGTGGTGCAGACGTGTTTATTATTCAATCCACTTGTGCACCAACGAATGACAACCTGATGGAATTGATTGTAATGGTTGATGCTTTACGTCGTGCATCTGCCGGCCGTATTACTGCCGTTGTTCCTTATTTTGGTTATGCTCGTCAAGATCGTCGTGTGCGTTCTGCTCGTGTTCCAATCACTGCAAAAGTGGTAGCAGATTTACTTTCAACAGTAGGGATTGACCGACTATTAACTTGTGACTTACACGCAGAGCAAATCCAAGGTTTCTTTGATGTACCAGTTGATAACGTATTCGGTTCACCGGTTTTACTTGATGATATCTTGAAGAAAACCGATCTGATCAATCCTATCGTTGTTTCTCCTGATATTGGCGGTGTGGTACGTGCTCGCGCGGTAGCGAAATTATTAAATGATACCGAAATGGCAATTATCGACAAACGTCGTCCACGCGCAAACGTATCACAAGTTATGCATATTATCGGGGATGTCGCAGATCGTGATTGTATCCTTGTGGATGATATGATTGATACAGGTGGTACATTATGTAAAGCAGCTGAAGCATTAAAAGAACGCGGTGCAAAACGCGTATTTGCTTACGCAACTCACGCCGTATTCTCTGGTGCAGCAGTACAACATTTAGCAAGCGATGCGATTGATGAAATTGTGGTGACTGATACTGTTCCACTTTCACCTGAAATGAAAGCGCTTGGTAAAGTACGCGTGCTTACCCTTTCAACTATGCTTGCTGAAGCAATTCGTCGTATCAGCAATGAAGAATCTATTTCAGCAATGTTTGAATAATTCTTTCGCTTAGCATTCATTTTAAAAGTGCGGTCAGAAAATCCAGTGTTTTTTGACCGCACTTTTTTTATGAATCGACTAAAAATAAAGCAAAAAAAAGTGCCCCACTGGGGCACTACTCGGAAAGCAAAATAGATGTCGGCTATTTAAAAATAGCACTTATTTTTAGTGATTTAAGAATACGGCAAAGTCCTTTACATTGCAAATAGCAATGTTCAAATTTGTGAGCTAAATCACGCTTTTTCTTTACTTTTTTATTTTCAATCGCTTGCGTATAAAAAAAGAGGAGCTGACTACTCCTCTTCTCCAGAAATAGAATTAAATTAGCCGTTAATAAATTTTTCGCCTAATTCAATATCTGCACGCAATGTTGGTAACATTGCTTCTAAAGCTTCTTGTTCAAATTTGCTTAAGGTACCGATTGGTAAAATTTCTTCTACACCTTCCTTACCTAAACGTACAGGTTGCGCGAAGAAACGTGCGTATTTACCGTCACCTTCTACATAAGTACATTCAACCACAGTTTCACCACTTAAGCCTTTCACTAATGAACGAGCAAAACGTGCTGCCGCTTGAGCCATAGAAAGTGTCGCAGAACCGCCACCTGCTTTTGCTTCAACCACTTCAGTACCTGCGTTTTGGATACGTTTAGTTAATGGTGCAATTTCCTCTTCTTTCCACTCAGCATATTGAACTTGTGAAAGCAATGGAAGAATGGTTACACCTGAGTGGCCACCAATTACCGGTACGCTTGTACGAGAAACATTTAAGCCTTTTAATTCAGATACAAATGTTTCTGAACGTAATACGTCTAAAGTAGTCACACCGAATAATTTACGTTTGTCGTAAACACCCGCTTTTTTCAATACTTCTGCAGCAATCGCAACAGTCGTGTTCACAGGGTTGGTGATAATACCTACACAAGCTTTTGGACAAGTTTTTGCAACATGTTCAATTAAGTTACGCACGATACCTGCATTGATATTGAAAAGATCTGAACGATCCATGCCCGGTTTACGTGCTACCCCTGCAGAAATTAAAACGACATCAGCACCTTTAAGTGCAGGCGTTGGATCTTCTCCCGCAAAACCTTCTACTTTAACCGCTGTTGGAATATGACTCACATCTTTAGCCACACCTGGTGTCACTGGTGCGATATCATACAGTGCTAATTCACTTTCAGCGGGTAATTGTAATTTAAGTAATAAGGCTAATGCTTGACCAATACCGCCTGCTGCGCCTAATACTGCAACTTTCATAAAATACTCCTCATGTATTAATTAATCCTAACTAGGTAGAATTTTAAAGTCTTAGGCATTAAATTACAAACAGAGAAATTCAATAATGCGATCTAGTTCAAACTTTTCAAACGGCAAATTTATTTTAATTGCCTAAAATGAATTTTTATGCAATTCTTATGCAAATTCCCCTATACGAGAATAACTATGTCAGATCAATTAACTAAAGCATTTAAAGAACTGCTCAATCAAGAACGATTTGCTTCTCAAAGTGAAATTGTTGAAGCCTTAAAAAACCAAGGATTTCAAAGCATTAACCAGTCTAAAGTTTCACGCATGCTAAGCAAATTTGGCGCAGTTCGCGCAAGAAATACCAAAATGGAAATGGTTTATTGCTTGCCTAGCGAATTAAGTGTCCCCGCTACTAGCAGTCCATTAAAAAATTTGGTTTTGGATATTGATCACAATGATTCCGTTATTGTCATTAAAACCTCTCCAGGTGCTGCACAGTTGATTGCTCGATTATTGGATTCCATTGGTAAACCCGAAGGTATTTTAGGCACGATTGCGGGAGATGACACCATTTTTGTGACCCCAACAAAAGACACAACAATTAAATCGCTTTTAGGACAAATTCAAACGCTCTTTGAAAGCAATCTATAATGAATATCTTAGTAACCGGTGGAACGGGATTTGTTGGGAAACCCTTAGTTGAATCGCTACTTTCACGTGGCGATACCGTGACAGTATTAACTCGCTCTATTGAAAAAGCCCAATCTGTTTTTTCTAAAAAAACACCGCAATTTTTGACCGCACTTTCAACACTCAAAGACTTGAATACCTTTAATGCGGTTATTAATCTTGCCGGTGAGCCAATCTTCGATAAAAAATGGACGGTTCAACAAAAAGAAAAACTGCGTCATAGCCGAATTAATTTAACACAGCAGCTTGTCCAACTTATTAACCAAAGTGAATATCCCCCAGCTCTGATTTCAGGTTCTGCAACCGGAATTTATGGAAACTGTGGTGACAAGCAGATCACGGAAGACACAAATCCAAGTACTCAATTTACCGCTCAACTTTGTATTGATTGGGAAAATGCAGCAAAACAAGCCAATACAAGAATCTGCTTAGTGAGAACCGGATTAGTACTTTCTCCAAAAGGTGGGGCTTTTGCTAAAATTCTACCGCTCTATCGCTTTGGACTAGGCGGAAAATTAGGAAATGGTGAGCAATATTGGAGCTGGATCGCGTTAGAGGATATGGTAAAAGGATTGCTCTTCTTACTTGACCATAATGATTGCGAAGGGGCATTTAATTTTATCGCACCACATCCTGTTAAAAACAAGACATTCAACCAACTATTAGCTCAAGCATTACATCGTCCTTGTTTTGCTCAAGTACCTCAATTTTTATTAACTACTATTCTAGGTGAGCGCGCTTGCATTCTTTTAGACAGCCAAAATGCCTATCCAAAACATTTGTTAGATTGTGGATTTACATTCCAATACTCAGAATTAAGTGATTATTTCCATAATATACTTTAAAAACAAAAGGCTGGTAAAAAACAGCCTTTATTATTTTTCATATCCATTAAGCTAAATATTCTAAAAATTCCCCTACGGTGTGAAAAGATCCAAATACCAGCACAATGTCATTTTTATATGCATTTTTAATCGCACTTTGCACACCTTCAATAACAGAATCTTCAGAAACACTTTTTGCTGATGGATAAACTGATGTTAATTTTGCATTTAAGTTATCACCTGATTGACCGCGGTAACCACCTAATGTGACACAATGCCATTGGTCAATCACAGAAGTCAGTTGGGTAAACACCGACTCGGCATCTTTATCTTTTAACATACCGCAAACGGCAATGATTCGACCTGAAATTTGTGTTTTAAGTGCGGTCAATTTTTCAGCTAAATATTTTGCTGCATGGGGATTATGCCCAACATCGATGATCACTTTTGGCAACTGTGAATAGGATACATTCAAGCGTTCTGCCAATTTTTCTAATTGATTACCTTTCAATTGTTGGAAACGACCCACCAATTCCACTTCAATTAATGAACGTTTAATGGTCTCGACAGAAATATCAAAAGGCAGCTGTTCAACAGCAGCCAAAGCGGTTGCAGCATTAGCTAATGGAATTTGGCAAAACGGCAGATTTTCTAACCGTACTTTATTACTCTGCCACATCCAAGTTTGCTCATTAGCTTTAAATGACCAAGTGACATCTCGGCGTGAAACGTAGCAATGTAATTTCTCTGCTTGTTCTAACATAGGTTGCGGAACATTGGGTTCGCCTATTACAACCGGTTTATTCGCACGGAAAATCCCCGCTTTTTCAAAGCCAATTTCTTCGCGAGTTGAACCCAGAAAATCCGTATGATCAATATCAATACTGGTGATAACTGCCAGATCATTATCAACAATATTGGTTGCATCTAAGCGTCCACCAAGCCCCACTTCTAAAATGACGACATCAAGCTTCGCTTGTTTGAATAAATGCAAAGCTGATAAGGTGCTAAATTCAAAATAAGTGAGGGACTGAGTTTTATGCTTTTCGATGAAATCAAAAGAAGCGGTATGCATTTCATCTGGCAAGTCTTGATTTTGAATACGAACACGTTCGTTATAACGCAATAAATGAGGTGAGGAATACACGCCCACACGCAAACCGTGATTTAACAAAATAGTTTCAAGCAAACGGCACGTTGTGCCTTTACCATTTGTCCCCCCCACTGTGATCACATAAGGTGCGGGATTCAAAAGATCCAATTCTTCTGCCACAGATTTAATACGATCCAGCCCTAAATCAATAGCTTTAAAGTGACTGTTTTCCAAATAAGAAAGCCACTCAGCGAGTGGCGAAGTGGCTTTTAAATTCATTGTATTACTCATGTTCAACAACTTCTGCTTCAACAAAAGGTGAAGGTTGATTGGTGAGTTTACTTAAAAGGTTTCCAAGGGTTGAACGCATGTCTGAACGTTTCACGATCATATCAATCGCCCCTTTCTCGAGTAAGAATTCACTACGTTGGAAGCCTTCCGGTAATTTTTCACGTACAGTTTGTTCGATAACACGTGGGCCTGCAAAACCAATTAATGCTTTTGGTTCAGCAATGTTCACATCACCCAACATCGCAAAACTTGCAGATACACCACCTAATGTTGGATCCGTTAATACAGAAATAAACGGTACACCTTTTTCACGCATTTTTGCTAAGACAGCACTGGTTTTCGCCATTTGCATTAAGGAGAAAAGTGCTTCTTGCATACGCGCACCGCCACTTGCAGAGAAACAAACGAACGGACAATTTAACTCCATTGCTTTTTCTGCCGCTTTCACAAATTTTGCACCCACAACAGAGCCCATTGAACCGCCCATAAAACTGAAGTTAGATGCAGCAACGACTACAGGCATATTGTAAAGTGTACCCGTCATTGTGATTAACGCATCTTTTTCACCGGTTTCTTTTTGTGCAGCAGTAATACGATCTTTATATTTTTTTAAATCTTTAAATTTAAGAATATCTTTTGGTTCTAAATCAGCCGACAATTCTTGGCTTGAACCTTCATCTAACAAGGCTAAAAGGCGCTCACGAGCATCAATACGCATATGATGACCGCATTTTGGACAAACATATAAATTACGTTTTACTTCTTCGCCGTAAAGGACTTGTTCGCAAGAGGTACATTTTGTCCAAACCCCTTCTGGCACGTTTGCTTTACGTGATGTAGAGGAAGAGGTTCCTTTGCTAAAAATTTTATCAATCCAGCTCATTTTTTACCTTTTTTATTAACTAGAAAAGTTTGCGTATTTAATCATAATTTAGCGAAATTTGCTAGTCAGATGAGATTATCTTCTAAAAACAACGGCCCTAAATTTTTCTGTGGAATCGCAAATTTTTCAGGGTAAATCACATTGACTAAATATAAGCCTTCGGGTTTCGCTGTTGGAGCGGCTAATTTACGATCTTTTTGCTCTAACAACCATTTCATCCATTCAATAGGTTGATTGCCTGCGCCGACTTCAATCAAGCTTCCCACAATGTTGCGTACCATATGATGCACAAAAGCATTGGCTTGAATATCCACAATAATGTACTGCCCTTTTCGCACCACATTTAAATGATGCACATTTCGCCAAGGGGTATTTGATTGACACTGTGCCGCACGGAAAGAGGAAAAATCATTTTCGCCCAATAAAAACTGCCCCGCTTGGTGCATTTTCTTTTCGTCTAACTCTAAATGGCAATGGGTAATCCCTTCTGGCAAAATGGCTGAACGCAATTTATTACAATATAAAATGTAACGATAACGACGCGCGGTTGCCGAAAAACGGGCATGAAATTCATCATCCACTACTTTTGCCCAACTCACTGAAATATCATCAGGTAAATTCGCATTAGTACCAAATGCCCAGGCTTTTTCAGGACGAACCGCTGTGGTTTCAAAATGCACGACTTGCCCCGTGCCATGCACACCAGAGTCTGTTCTGCCCGCACAAAACACTTCAATTTTTTCATTTGCCACGAAAGATAACGCTTTTTCTAATTCTTCTTGTACGCTACGCACTTTCTCTTGTCGCTGCCAGCCACAATACTGTTTTCCGTTATATTCAATGCCTAAGGCTATCTTCATTGGAAAATACTCCTAAAACGATGTCAAATTTGACCGCACTTTGCCCGAAAAGAAAAAACACCAATAACTCATCATTATTGGTGTTCTTATCACAAGCTAAAAATTAAGCACGTTTGAAGTCAATGTGAACCAATTTTGGTTTGAATGGGTGACGTTGCATTGCTTGAACTTTCACTGCAACTTCTTTACCTTCAACCACTAAAGTGATTACATCGCTATAGAAAGAATCGTGAGCTTGTGCGTTGTTTAATTCATCGTGATTTAAGATGATTGAAACAGGTGCTTCGCTGCCACCATAAATGATTGCAGGGATTTGACCGTTGTGACGCAGGCGGCGGCTCGCACCCTTACCTTGCGCTTGACGAACTTCAGCGTTAAATTTAAATGCCATTTTAATGTTCTCTTGATTAAAAGTTTAAAATAAAAAATTGCAGGCGACCCAGCAATTTTCCTAAATTTGCTCAAAGACAAACTTTGAGAGCGACGGATTATAAAATATTCAGCCCCACAATGCAAATTTACACAGCAAATTTTTTCTAGGCTTTTCAAGGCAAAGCGATTAAAATAAGCCCCAATTTTTAATTAATTTTAACTAACTGATTGTAAGTGGGTTTCAAATGGAATTTCTTATCAGCTTTTTTACCGATTACGGTTATTGGGCGGTGCTATTTGTTCTGATTATTTGTGGCTTTGGTGTACCCATTCCAGAAGATATCACGCTTGTCTCCGGCGGTGTAATCGCTGGCCTCTATCCTGAAAGCGTCAATTCCCACTTAATGTTAGTCGTGAGTATGATTGGTGTACTTGCCGGTGACTCAACCATGTACTGGCTAGGTCGCATTTACGGCACACGCATTTTACGTTTCCGACCAATGCGTAAAATCGTAACATTAGAACGCCTCAAAATGGTGCGTGAAAAATTTGCCCAATACGGCAACCGTGTTTTATTTGTGGCTCGTTTCCTTCCAGGATTACGCGCGCCAATTTATATGGTTTCAGGTATCACCCGTCGCGTCAGTTACACTCGCTTTGTATTAATTGATTTCTGTGCTGCGATTATTTCCGTGCCAATTTGGGTTTATCTTGGTGAATTTGGTGCAAAAAACTTAGATTGGTTACACGAACAAATTAAAAAAGGCCAACTCGTGATTTATATCCTAATCGGTGTTTTAGCGCTGTACCTATTTTGGAAATGGAAAAAAGCGAAGAAATCTAAAGTTAACTAATCTCATACAATCCAATAAAAAGTGCGGTAAAAAACAACATCGTTTTCTACCGCACTTTTTTCATTTCAACTAAGCTTTAGCTGCTAAATATCGTTCCACCGTATCCACAATCGCTTGAGTTTGCGGATCGATTTCGATATTCACTAAATCGCCAATTTGACGTTTGCCGATCAGTGTTCTGTGTAAGGTTTCTGGAATTAAATTTACGCAGAATTCATCGTCTTTTACTTCACCAATAGTAAGGCTGATGCCGTCAATCGCAATAAAGCCTTTGGTGAGTATATATTTCATCACGTCTTTATTGGGTAATTTAAACCAAATCTGACGATTGTTTTCGCTTTCGATAATCTGTGAAACGCTTGCGGTACAATAAACATGACCGGATAAAATATGCCCACCAATTTCTGCGCCCATTTGCATCGCGCGTTCGATATTCACAAAACCCCCTGCTTTTAAGCTACCGAGGTTGGTGATACGCAAGGTTTCCTGCATTAAGTCAAAGCTCACAAGATCATCATGAATTTCTGTCACTGTTAAGCACACACCATTATTCGACACTGATGCACCGATTTCTAAGCCTTTTCGCATTTCAGCTGGTAATTTTACGATCTGTGTTCTAAAATTATCGCTGTCTTTAATTGCATGAATTTGGGCGATGCCCTGTACAATACCTGTAAACATTATTATTCCTTCATTAAAATTTTTTCCAATATTATAGCAAAATTTATGAATTCTCGTCTTTTTTCTCAATACCGTATTGATATTAAAAAACTTATCCGAATTGCGACACCTATCGGACTTGCCCAGTTAGCTCAAACAGGCATGGGCACCGTGGATGTGATTATGGCGGGGCGTGTAAGCTCGGCTGATGTCGGCGGTGTCGGTATTGGTGCCTCCATTTGGCTACCTTTGGTGCTTTTCGGGCAGGGGTTATTACTCGCCTTACCACCAACAATTTCCTATTTAAATGGTTCAGGACAACGCCATCGCATCGCTCACCAAGTAAGACAAGGCCTTTGGATTTCATTTTTAGTGATGATTCCCCTTGCACTCATCATCTATCATAATGATTTCATATTGCAGTTTATGAATATGGATGCCCACATGGCAGATGTGACGATGAATTATTTGCGTGCGATGGTGTGGGGCTTACCTGCCTATTTATTGCTGATTAATTTCCGCTGTTTGAATGATGGTATTGCCAAAACAAAACCCGCCATGGTGATTACCTTCATGGGGTTAATGCTGAATATTCCGCTGAATTATATGTTTATTTACGGCAAATTTGGTGCGCCTGCGTTAGGTGGTGTCGGTTGTGGTGTGGCAACAGCTATTGTTAACTGGGCGATGGCGATCTTGATGATTACCTATTCTGCCAAAAACTATAATGAACGTAGTTTGAAAGTCTTTGAAAAGATTATCGAAAAGCCAGATATCAAAACACTGAAAAAATTGACCGCACTTGGCTTGCCTATTGCCATTGCGCTGTGCAGTGAAGTCTCACTCTTTGCATTAAGTAGTTTATTACTTTCACCATTAGGTGCAGATGTGGTCGCCAGCCACCAAATTGCCTTAAATACCAGTGCTGTAGCCTTTATGTTCCCAATGTCTATTGCGATGGCTGCCACCATTTTAGTGGCGCAAGAGCTCGGTAATCACGCGCCGCAAAAAGCCAAAATCATGTCTTACGCCGCTATTATTCTTGGCTTGATTGCGGCAAGCGTATTGGCGTTGGTGATTTGGGTATTTAGTGCAGAGATTGCCGCATTAATTGTAGGCGATAATGTCACCGTTATAGCCCTTTCAGGCAGCTTATTAGCAATGGCGGCGATTTATCAGTTTTCGGATTCAGTGCAAGTCGTCGTGAGCGGTGTTTTACGTGGCTATAAAGATACAAAAATTATTCTCTACATCACATTGCTTGCCTATTGGGGCGTGGGTATCCCCGTTGGTTATATTCTTTCCCGCACGGATTGGATTGTACCAAGCATCGGCGCAAAAGGTTTCTGGGTTGCATTTATCATTGCATTAACTATTGCCGCCGCTTTACTCTTTATGCGTATGCGAAAAATCCAATCACAACCTGATGAAGCCATTATTCAACAGTTAGAAAGATTGAAGTAGTTAAAGTAAAAAGTGCGGTTAATTTTGACCGCACTTTTGTCTTCTATCTATTTAAATACTTTAGCAAATCCCAGTAATACATTTCGGTCATAGTCATAAAATTCATATTTATCTAAAAGTAGATCATTCCAACAATAATTTTTCTTATCTGTGCTTTTAATAAAATAATGACCAGGTTTAGCAATAAGAAATGATGAGAAATCCTCAGAAAAAATAACGAACTCACCACTATAGTATGAGATTAATGACCCTGCACATTTTTTAAAAAACCTATTGTTTGAACGTGATTTCATAGCAATAGGTGGGATATTTTCATTTTTTATATGATTTAAATCATCATAACTAAAAACTACAGGAATAGCGTACAAACAATCGAATTCTTTAAGGAATCCAGATATATATAAATCAGTTCTACACTCATCGGAATAATCATCATCTAGAAACTCTATAAATTTATACTTCCTAAAATTTTCATAATTATACTCTTCTTTATCAAAGTTAATTAAGTACCTATAATTATTGAATACTTTTTCTATCTCATCTTCAGAAAATAAAATATCATTTTTATCTAATGTTTTTTTATAATCTTCATACCAAGAATTACTCTCCATATACCGCCTCAAAATTCGCCATTCTATATCAATTAGATTAAGCACTTATTTAATTTATTATTCGGATTACTTACAACAAGACATACTAAGAAGTATATCCCATCAAAATTTGATAACATAAAAAGTGCGGTCAATTTTGACCGCACTTTTGTCTTTTACATTACCACTACATCAAACTGTTCTTGGTTGTAATACTGCTCAGTTTTGACTTGAACCTGTTTGCTGATGAACATTTCGATCTCTGGCAATAAACCATGCGACTCTTCTTTGATTAAGTAATCTGCCACGGCTGGAGAGGCATAAACCACAAATTGCTCACTCGAGAATAAGTGGTTAACGCGAATGATCTCACGCATAATTTCATAACATACCGTTTCGACGGTTTTCACACGCCCACGACCTTGACAAGTTGGGCATTCATCACACAATACATGTTCTAAACTTTCTCGTGTGCGTTTACGGGTCATTTCCACTAAACCAAGTTGAGTAAAACCATTTACATTGGTTTTTACACGATCTTTCGATAGCGCTTCTTCCAAGGATTCAATCACGCGATTACGATGCTCATCGGTTTGCATATCAATAAAATCAATAATGATAATCCCGCCTAAATTACGCAGTTGTAGCTGCTGTGCAATGGCTTTAGTGGCTTCAATATTGGTGTTAAAAATCGTTTCATCTAAATTTCGATGACCAACGAAAGCGCCTGTATTGATGTCAATAGTTGTCATCGCTTCGGTCTGCTCAATAATGAGATAGCCACCTGATTTTAAATTCACGCGTTTTTCAAGTGCATTTTGAATACCACG
>CAKQTN010000023.1:0-13989 GCA_934276625.1 uncultured Haemophilus sp. | reverse complement strand
TTAAATCCAGACGGCAGCATGCATGATATTTTAGTGCAACGTTTAGAAAAAACCTTAGAAATTGCGAATCAAAATCCCGATGCGTTAATTATTGTGACAGGCGGTGTACCGCAAAACAATAAAACCGAAGGGGATTTAATGAAGCAATGGTTAATTGAGAAAGGCGTGGATGCAAGCCGTATTTATTCGGACAACTATGCACGTTCAACAGTCGAAAATGCGCTTTTCTCTCGTTACTCTTTAGCAAAACATAAAATCAAACATGCTGTGTTGATTAGTTCGGGTAGTCATGTTCGTCGTGGACAGGCATTATTTGAAATTGCCACACAAGAATCCGGTCCACAAGGTCTTGTGATTGAAACGGTCGCCGCATTAGATAAACCGTTAGATCAGTTACAAAAAATTACGGAGAAAGACTTGCTTGGTATCTATCGTGACAGCTTAAAAACCATGGGGTTGCCAATGTTTAATAGCGGTCCATTACAAGATTAATTAATCTTTTCAAAAAAACAAAAGTGCGGTGAAATTTCACCGCACTTTTTTATTTTCTCTTTCGATTAAAGAATATGTTGATATTGTTCTAACATTTCTTTTGGCCATACGCTTGATTGCACTTCACCAATGTGTTTTTTGTGAAGTAAAAGCATTGCCATACGAGATTGACCGATACCACCACCGATGGTGAGAGGTAATTTGCCGTTTAATAAATCTTGGTGCCAATCCATTTTTAAGCGATCTTCATCACCGGTTAAACCAACTTGTAAACGTAATGCTGATTCATCCACACGAATACCCATTGAAGAAAGCTCAAACGCTTTACCTAACTCAGCGTTCCACACCAAAATATCACCGTTTAAACCTTTGTAGCCGTTTTCTGATTCAGTTGTCCAGTCATCGTAGTCTGGTGCACGGCCATCATGTGGTTTACCGTCTGATAATTTGCCACCGATACCGACTAAGAAGACCGCGCCATATTCTTTACAAATGGCGTTTTCACGTTCTTTACTGCTTAAATCCGGGTAGCGTTTCACTAAATCTTCGCTGTGAACGAAGGTGATTTCTTTCGGTAAGCTTGATGGAATATCAAAGCGAGCTTCTACCGCTAATTCAGTTAAACGGATTGCACGATAGATAGAACGCACCGTTTCTTTTAAATAAGCAAAGTTACGACGACCTTCAGGAATCACTTTTTCCCAGTCCCATTGGTCCACATAAACAGAGTGAGTTTGATCCAATGAATCTTCATCTGGACGTAATGCTTTCATATGAACAAATAAGCCTTCACCTTCTTTAAAGTGGAAACGAGCGAGAGTATGGCGTTTCCATTTAGCTAATGAGTGAACCACTTCATAAACCGCATTTGGGATACATTTCACGTTTACTTGAACCGCTTTCTCAATGCCTGATAAGTTATCTTGCATACCATTGCCAACTTCACTAAGGATTGGACCTTGTACTTCGATAATGCCAAGTTGTTCAATCAAGTTTTGAGTAAAGGTGTTCTTCACAAAGCTGATTTCTTGTTGTTGTAAAATAAACGTCTTTTTCATATTTATCCTTCTTTTTATAATAACTGCTAAGATTTGTTGTGCATTATTCAATAAAATGACAAATTATTTCAAGTAATTTCTTTACATTGTTTTAAATGTTGAATATTATCAAAAATAAAGAAGATATTTTGAAAAAGATCTAATAAGGAGTGTTTTATGAACAATATCGATACACTTGATCGCCAAATTCTCCGTGTACTGACTAAAGATGCTCGTACACCTTATGCAGAAATGGCCAAAAACTTTGGCGTGAGCCCAGGTACAATTCATGTTCGTGTAGAGAAAATGCGTCAGTCAGGTTTGATTGAAGGGACAAAAGCGATCATTGATGAGCGTAAACTGGGTTATGATGTGTGCTGCTTTATTGGCATTATTTTGAAAAGCGCAAAAGATTACGAAAAAGTGATTAAAAAGCTAGAGACCTTTGATGAAGTGGTGGAAGCCTATTACACTACGGGGAATTATTCGATTTTTATTAAAGTGATGACACACACCATTGCAGAATTACATTCCGTTCTGGCGACTAAGATCCAGTTAATTGATGAGATTCAATCAACGGAAACCTTGATTTCCATGCAAAATCCTATTTTACGAGATATTAAACCTTAAGTGTCATCGAAACGATAAAGGCGTGTATCAAACACGCCTTTTGTTTTTCTGCGATTAACGATAGCGATCGAGGAATTTGTAATAGAGTACACCGATCTTGGTGGCTAAGTTTTTGAGGGATTTTCCACCGTAAAATGAAGGTACTTTCAACCCTTCAAAAATTCTCAAACGTTCATCATTGCCTAAAATCGCCTCTGCAATAATGCGTCCAGCCAGCCCGGTGAGTGCAACACCATGTCCAGAATAGCCTTGCGCAAAGTAAATATGCGGTGAAATACGACCAAAATGTGGGCTTGCGTTCAGTGTCATATCAATCGGTCCTGCCCAGCCATAGTCAATTTTGACGTTTTCTAATTGAGGGAAGACATGCAGCATATTGCGGCGCATAATCTGCACCATATCTTTTTCGGAACTTGAGTCACTACCAAATAATAAACGGTTATCAGCACTCAAACGATAGTAATCGAGTAAGATATTGTTATCGCAAACAGACATGCCGTTATTGATCACGGAGTCAGCCGTGGCTTGATCTAAGGGCTCAGTTGCAATAATAAAGCTCTCTACTGGCAAAATTTTACGGTTAATGCCGTGATGAATGGATTTCGGTAGTGCATCAATATAAGCGTTGGTGGCTAAAATAACGTCTTGAGAAATGACCGCACTTTTATCGGTTTTGACTTCAATACAACCTGATTTTTCCACTAAATCCACAACTGGGGATTGCTCGTAAATCTGTACGCCTAAATCTAAGCAGGCTTTTGCTAAGCCTAAGCAATAATTTAATGGGTGTAAGTGGCCAGAATTGCTATCGTATAACCCGCCTACATAAATATCACTGCCTAGATGTTGTTTCAGTTTGGCTTTATCCCAAAGTTGCATTTTGTCATAGCCAAAAGTCGCGTGGCTGGCTTTTTCCATTTCAATGAGATCATCCATACGACGTTCATTTAACGCCAATGTGGCATAGCCTTTTTTCCAATCACATTGAATACCATATTTCGCAATGCGTTCATCAATAATATCAATGGCTTCTAGCGACATATCCCAAAGTTGTTTTGCTTTATCAAAGCCCACTTGAGCGATATATTCATCAATGCCTTCTTCAAAACCGTTGATGGCTTGGCCGCCACTTCTACCTGATGCACCAAATCCGACTCTTGCACCTTCTAACACGATGACTTTTTTGCCTTTTTCCGCTAATTCAAGGGCAGCAGATAAGCCAAAGAAGCCTGCACCGATGACACAAACATCCGCTTCTTCTTGCTGAGTGAGCGGCGGCAGTTCAAAGGTTTGATTTCGACTATCGAGATAATAAGATTTGACGTGTTCTTGATGAGCAAATTCGAGCATAGTTGATGACTGATTAACATAAAATAGAGATGAGAGAAATCTTACCCTGATGGGAAAATATGTCAAACCTTTTGCAAAAAAGGTGCTATACTCCCCAAGTTTGCATAGGTAAACGATTACTTAAGGTTTATTTTGATTGTCCTGAGGAGGTCAATAAATTGAAAAAAAATGCTGTTCAATACATTAAATCACTTTGTCTTTCTGCTGTTGCATTTGTCGCAACCTCTGCAGCATTCGCTGCTGAAAAACTTTATGTTTATAACTGGACTGACTATGTGCCATCTAATTTGGTTGCGGAATTTACCAAAGAAACGGGCATTGAAGTGATTTATTCGACATTTGAAAGTAATGAAGAAATGTATGCTAAATTGAAGCTGACCTCTAGTACAGGCAGTGGTTATGATTTAGTTTTCCCATCAAGCTATTACGTCAATAAAATGGCGAAAGAAGACATGTTACAAGAGCTTGATCACAGCAAATTAAGTAATTTTAAACAAATTCCAGCAAATTTATTAAACAAGGAATTTGACCCAAATAACAAATATTCTCTGCCTTACGTTTATGGCTTAACCGGTATCGGCGTGAATGCGGATGATATTGACCCAAGCAAAATTACGAGTTGGGCTGATTTATGGAATCCAGAATTTAAAGGTAAGGTATTATTAACCAGTGATGCGCGTGAAGTGTTCCACATTGCATTGATATTAGATGGAAAATCACCAAACACCACGAATGAAGAAGACATTAAAGCCGCTTACGAGCGTTTAGTGAAATTATTACCAAATGTGGTGACTTTTAACTCTGACTCGCCAGAAGTTCCGTTTGTTCAAGGTGAAGCCTCTATTGGTATGTTGTGGAATGGTTCGGCTTATTTAGCCCACAAAGAAAATCCAAGTATCCAATTTGTGTATCCAAAAGAAGGCGCGATTTTCTGGATGGATAATTACGCGATTCCAAAAGGTGCGAATAATACAGAGGGCGCTTATAAATTTATCGACTTCTTACTTCGCCCTGAAAATGCGAAATTAGTCGTTGAGAAAATGGGCTTCTCGATGCCAAATGAAGGTGTGAAAGCGTTACTTTCACCTGAAATGGCGAATAACCCAACCTTATTCCCATCTGCTGAAAATATTGAAAAAGGCATTATGCAAGGTGATGTGGGTGAAGCAGTGGATATTTACGAAAAATATTGGAATAAATTAAAAACCAATTAATAAAATATTGATGAAAAGTGCGGTGAATTTGACCGCACTTTTTCTTTGTAAAGGATGACAAATGAGTTTTCTTGAGCGACTTTTTCACGCAATCTTGTTTGAAACCACGGTTGTGTTGCTTTCCGTTTTCGCTTTGTATTTCTTTACTGAAGAAAGTGTTTCTATTCTCTTTGGGTCCATGGTACTGGTTTCCTTAACTGCCATGCTATGGAACCTCGTCTTTAATTATTTTCTTGATAAAGTATTTACGGGGCCGCGAGAAAAGCGAGGCGTCATATTTCGTACTTTACATGCCATTTCATTTGAGGGCGGTTTGCTTATTTTCACCGTGCCGATCATTGCTTACTTTTTAAAAGTGGATTGGATTACAGCTTTTATGATGGATTTCAGCTTAACGGTGATGGTGACCGTTTATACCTTTATTTTTAATTGGGTGTATGATCACGCGCGATTGCTGTTTATTAAGCGTGAATGATGCAATAGCTAAGAGAAGAAATAAAAAAAGTGCGGTCAAAATCTAAAATGTTTTTGACCGCACTTTGATTTTTTAGGGCATGAAAAGCTGCTCTTTTCTTTATTAAAGTTTTTCCACTAACTCAATGGCTGCACCAATATAGGTTGCAGGAGTGAGTTGTTGTAAACGGGCTTTTTCATCGGCTGGGATATCCAGTTTTTCGATGAATTCACGCATTGCTTTTTCATCAACACGTTTACCGCGAGTGAGTTCTTTTAATTTTTCGTATGGTTTTTCAATACCATAGCGACGCATCACCGTTTGAATTGGCTCTGCTAAAACTTCCCAGTTTTGGTTGAGTTCATCACGGAGATGTTGTTCGTTCACTTCTAATTTGCTGATACCTTTACGCGTTGCAGCATACGCAATTAAACAATAACCTAAACCCACACCTAAGTTACGTAATACAGTAGAGTCGGTTAAGTCACGCTGCCAGCGAGAAATGGGTAATTTTTGGGCAAGGTGAGTCATCACGGCATTGGCTAAACCTAAGTTACCTTCTGAGTTTTCGAAGTCGATAGGATTTACTTTATGCGGCATGGTGGATGAACCAATTTCACCTGCGATAGTGCGTTGTTTAAAGTGATTTAACGCAATGTAGCCCCATAAGTCACGGTCGAAGTCGATGATGATGGTATTAAAACGAACCACGGCATCAAAGTATTCAGCAATGTAATCATGTGGCTCAATTTGAGTAGTGTATGGGTTCCAATCTAAACCTAATGAGGTGACAAACTCTTCGCTGAATTTGTGCCAGTTGATATTTGGATAAGCTGATAAATGCGCATTGTAGTTACCCACAGCACCGTTGATTTTACCCAAGATTTCATTTTGTTGGAGTTGTTTGAATTGGCGTTTTAAACGGTAAACCACGTTCGCCATTTCTTTACCCACAGTACTTGGTGAAGCAGGTTGGCCGTGTGTACGCGAAAGTAATGGAATGGTTTTGTATTCGTTCGCTAAACGGGTGATTTCATCAATCAGTTTTTGCCATTCAGGTAAGAGGACTTCTTCACGTGCTGTTTTTAACATTAAAGCGTGAGAAAGGTTGTTAATGTCTTCAGAGGTACAAGCAAAGTGAATAAATTCAGAGACTTTGGCTAATTCTGGTAAAGCTTCACTTTTTTCTTTTAAGAAATATTCAACCGCTTTGACGTCATGATTAGTGGTGCGCTCAATTTCTTTGATACGTTCAGCATCTTGAAGACTGAATTCTTCCACAATTTTATTAAGGTAATCGTTTGCTTCTTTAGACAAAGAAGAAACTTCTTGGATTTCAGCGGTCGCCGCCAATTTTTGTAACCAACGTACTTCCACGGTGACACGGAATTTGAGCAAGCCAAATTCACTGAAAATACCACGCAATGCAGTGGCTTTATCTTGATAACGACCGTCAATCGGGGAAAGAGCGGTTAATGCGGAAAGTTGCATAAGAGTTCTCCAAGGATTAATTTAAAGTTGAGTAGAGTTGTCGTGCCGCTTGCACTAATTTTTTACGATGAAATAACAGTTGCCATTTGCTGCCACCTACTTGACGCCACAAAACGGCAGAACGGATGCCGGCAAGCAAACACGCACGAATTTTGTCTTGTACATTTTGTTGCTGTAAATGATATGCCGAACCAATAATATGAATGCGTTTGCCTAAAGGACTAATTGTATCGACATAAATGTTTGCCATGATTGAAAACATATCATCATCAAATTGATTGTCGTGATAAGAAAGTTGTTCTGGTAAACGGGCAATTCGGCGGCCAAGTTCTTGTTTGATTTCAGGTTGCTTGTTTAATTTACTCTCTAACGCTAACAAGCTGCCCCAATAATTCAACAAATTTTTGTCGTTTAATTGAGTGAGTTGCTCGATAAGTGTGTTTAATCCCACTTTAAGATGTTGAACATCTCCGCCAAATACGGCTAATGTATCTTCGGGTTGAGTAATGAGAAGAGAATGAATGGTGGTTTGAAATGCATCTTGATGATCAACTTCGCCTTTTTGTGCTAATTGACTGATTAATAAGACAGATTGACAAACACCGGCAAGTGCCAGAGCCATATCATTATAATTTTTCATTGGGATTATAGATTGTAAGCTGTAGAAATTTTGGGCGTAATATAGCATTTTTACACATTGTTTTGAACTCAATCATTAAAAAACGCCCTATCTTTTGTTATCATAGCGCCAATTCAGTTTACAGAATGAAAGGATAACCAATGACAAAACCAATTGTATTCAGTGGCGTGCAGCCTTCCGGCGAATTAACTATCGGGAATTATTTAGGTGCACTTCGCAACTGGGTGAAAATGCAAGAAGATTATGAGTGTATTTTCTGTGTGGTGGATTTACACGCCATCACTGTACGTCAAGATCCTGCAGCACTTCGCAAAGCAACGCTTGATGTGCTCGCCCTTTACTTGGCTTGTGGCATTGATCCGAATAAAAGCACGATCTTTGTGCAATCTCATGTACCAGAACATACTCAACTAAGCTGGGTGTTGAACTGTTACACCTATTTCGGTGAGATGAGCCGTATGACTCAATTCAAAGATAAATCAGCACGTTATGCCGAAAATATTAATGTAGGTTTATTTGATTATCCGGTTTTAATGGCAGCAGATATCTTACTTTACCAAGCGAAAAGCGTGCCGGTAGGGGATGACCAAAAACAACATTTAGAAATTACCCGTGATATTGCTGCTCGTTTCAATGCGCTTTACGGTGATATTTTCACGATTCCTGAAATCTTCTTAGGCAAAGCGGGTGCGCGTATTATGTCTTTGCAAGATCCTGATAAAAAAATGTCTAAATCAGATGATAACCGTAATAACGTGGTGACCTTGCTTGAAGATCCAAAATCGGTGGCAAAAAAAATCAAACGCGCGGTAACAGACTCTGATGAACCACCTGTTGTACGTTATGATGTGCAAAATAAAGCGGGTGTATCTAACTTATTGGATATTCTTTCTGCGGTAACCGATAAATCTGTGGCAGAACTTGAAAAAGAATTTGAAGGCAAAATGTACGGGCACTTAAAAACAGCGGTGGCTGACGAAGTGTCAAACTTACTTGCCGGCTTACAAGAACGTTTCTATCAATATCGTAACGATGAAGCGCTTTTAGACGAGATTTTACGTCAAGGTGCGGAAAAAGCCCGTGCAAGAGCAAAAGCAACCCTTGACAAAGTGTACGAAGCCGTAGGCTTTGTTGCAGCAAAATAATAATTTTAAACTTAATAAGCCGTGTTCTGTCACGGCTTTTTTAGATAAGGAGAAAAATATGGCCATTCAAACTGAAAAACCAATTGAATGTGTAGGTTGTAATACTTTCGATATGAAATCATTGTTTGATAACAGCGATTGTAGTTTACCTATCGAACAGTTTTACGCGACTCGTCAAGATGCAGAAGGCGCATTGGAATATTTCACGTTAAAAGCACGTGATGTAGAAAGTGAACCTTGTCAAATTCAGTCTGAAATTCAACAGGTTGAAGAGGGATATGTACTTAAAGCGGTTTTCACATTCTGCTGCCAAGCGGAATTAGTGATTTTTCAAATGAAGCTTGTGTAAGTGATAACTTACTCTAGAAAACAGCGTTTTTTGTGACCGCACTTTCTGATATTTATGTTCCCCTGCATCGTATTATTCCTTTTTCTAATGTAGAAGGGCAGGGGAATCGTACCAGTATTTTCTTACAAGGTTGTAAGTTAAACTGCCTTTATTGCCATAATCCAGAAACCATTCCTCGTTATGCAGAAGGCGCTCATCAAGTCAGCCTGCAGTATTTGTATGAGCAGGTGATGGATGCCGTACCTTTCATTCGTGGTGTGACGGTTTCCGGCGGGGAACCCACCATTCACCATAAAAAGCTCGTTCCGTTGTTTCAAAAGCTACGTGAGGAAGGGCTAACTTGCTATTTAGATAGCAGTGGTTTCTTTGAATTTGAAGCAATTCGACCTTTAATTGATGTGACAGACAAATTTCTCTTTGACCTGAAAGGAGAAGGGCTTGGCTTACAACGTTTGTGCTTTGATAGACAAAATCGCCAAGGTATTGTCCCTCAAAACATCATTCCCGCTCATCAACATATCAAGCAAGAAAATTTAGATCGTAATTTGAAGAATTTGGCGCAATTATTACCATTAAATAAAGTGGAAGAAGTGCGGTTAGTTTATGTGGCGAATTTTTTTGATGCAGAAAAGTTGGTGGAAAAAGTCGGTTCCTTATTGAAAGGTTATCCGGATGTTTTGTTCAAAATTATCCGAATGCACACAAAAGGTGCTCGAGATGCTGAAGGGCTCAGCCCTTATGTCCCAACTGTTGAGCAGACCCAAGAACTTGAAAACTATGCGAAATCTTGTGGTCTGACCAAAATTGTGACCATTTTATAAGCAAACATATCGAAAAGTAGCAAAAATATTCCGACTTTTTACCGAAAAACAAGTAGAATAGGACAATTTTATTCACTTACTTATCTAACCAACCTAGGGGAAAAAAATGGGTATTTTAGGTAGCATTTTAGGCATTGTCGTATTACTGGTCATTGCCGTATTATTTTCAAATAATCGTAAGGCGATTAATTTACGTACTGTATTAGGGGCTTTGGCGATCCAAATCGGATTTGCGGCCCTTATTTTGTATGTGCCGTTTGGTCGAGATGCATTACAAGCGACGGCAAATGGTGTATCAAATGTTATCGCCTATGGTAATGAAGGGATTAACTTCGTCTTTGGTGGCTTATCGGATCCTTCAAATGCCGGCTTTATCTTTGCGGTGAAAGTGTTACCAATCATCGTCTTTTTCTCTGGTTTAATTTCTGTGCTTTATTACTTAGGCATTATGCAAGTTGTCATCAAAGTGATTGGTGGTGCATTGCAAGCCGCATTAGGCACATCTAAAGCAGAATCAATGTCTGCAGCAGCGAATATTTTCGTTGGCCAAACTGAAGCACCTTTAGTGGTTCGTCCTTACATTAAAAATATGACCCAATCTGAATTGTTCGCTATTATGGCGGGTGGTACAGCTTCTATCGCGGGTTCAGTGATGGCGGGTTATGCAGGAATGGGCGTGCCGTTGACTTACTTAATCGCAGCCTCTTTCATGGCTGCACCAGCAGGTTTATTATTTGCGAAAATTTTATTCCCGCAAACTGAACAATTTACCGATAAACAACCTGAAACGGATGATAGCGAAAAACCGACTAACGTGCTTGAAGCAATGGCAGGTGGTGCGAGTGCCGGTATGCAATTAGCGTTAAACGTAGGTGCGATGTTACTCGCTTTCGTGGGTTTAATTGCTTTAATTAACGGTATTTTAGGCGGCGTAGGCGGCTGGTTCGGTTACGGTGATTTAACGTTACAATCAATCTTTGGTTGGATCTTCAAACCATTAGCTTACTTAATCGGTGTATCTTGGGATGAATCTGCAATTGCGGGTCAAATGATTGGTATGAAGTTAGCGGTGAACGAATTCGTGGGTTACTTAGAGTTTGCGAAATACTTACAACCAGATACCGCGGTGGTATTAAGTGAAAAAACCAAAGCCATCATTACTTTCGCATTATGTGGTTTCGCTAACTTCAGTTCTATCGCAATCTTAATCGGCGGTATCGGTGGTATGGCACCAAATCGTCGTGGTGATGTGGCTCGCTTAGGTTTAAAAGCAGTTGTAGCGGGTACATTAGCTAACTTAATGAGTGCGACTATCGCAGGTTTATTCATCGAGTTAAGCGGCGTAGCAATGTAATTAAAATGTGGTGAATTTTGACCGCACTTTATCTCTCAACACCACGAATCGTTCGTGGTGTTGTATTTTAAAGCAGGCGAAAACGTTTGCTTAAATGATTTTTTATTTATCAACAAGAGGAAAAAATAATGACTCCACATATTAATGCTCCTGAAGGCGCATTTGCAGATGTTGTATTAATGCCAGGTGATCCGCTTCGTGCAAAATATATTGCTGAAACATTCTTAGAAGATGCGAAAGAAGTGACTAACGTTCGCAATATGTTGGGTTATACCGGTACTTATAAAGGTCGTCGTATCTCTGTTATGGGGCACGGTATGGGTATCCCATCTTGCTCAATTTATGCGAAAGAATTAATTACTGAATACGGTGTTAAGAAAATCATCCGTGTTGGTTCTTGTGGTGCTGTACGTATGGATGTTAAAGTACGTGATGTTATCATTGGCCTTGGTGCATGTACTGATTCAAAAGTAAATCGTATCCGTTTCAAAGATAACGATTTTGCTGCAATTGCTGATTTTGATATGGCACAAGCTGCGGTTCAAGCTGCAAAAGAAAAAGGTAAGCAAGTTCGCGTAGGGAATCTTTTCTCTGCAGACCTATTCTATACACCAGATTTTGAAATGTTTGATGTGATGGAAAAATACGGCATCTTAGGCGTAGAAATGGAAGCAGCTGGTATCTATGGTGTAGCAGCAGAATATGGTGCAAAAGCACTTTGTATCTGTACCGTTTCAGACCATATTCGTACACACGAACAAACTACTGCGGAAGAACGTCAATTAACTTTCAATGATATGATTGAAATTGCGTTAGAGTCTGTATTAATTGGTGATAAAGCATAATTTATCCGATTGATAGAAAAAACAAAAGAGCGGTCAATTTTAACCGCTCTTTTGTTTTTTCTACTTCGCTATTTTTCATACCAAATTCGGTTCACATAGAGCACCACTTTGCCCGAGGGTGTTTCCACATGAATTTCATCATCAACGCCTTTTCCAATTAAGGCACGTGCGACGGGAGAATCAATGGAGATCCAGTTTTTAGCGGGATCGAATTCATCGCAGCCAACAAGGCGATATTGCTTCACTTCACCTTCTTCATCTTCTAGCTCAACCCATGCACCGAAAAACACTTTGCCTTCTTGTTTTGGGTGGTAATCCACGATTTGTAACACTTCTAAGCGTTTGGAAAGGAAACGCACACGGCGATCAATTTCACGTAAGCGACGTTTGCCATAAATATATTCTGCGTTTTCACTGCGGTCACCAAGCGCGGCGGCATCTGAAACGGCTTGGGTAACTTTTGGACGTTCTTCTTTCCACAAAAATTTAAGTTCTTGGTCAAGGGCAAGCCAGCCTTGACGGGTAATGTAATTTGATTTTGCCATAATAAAATAAAAGAAATTTTTTTGAATTATATTTGAGCCTGTTGTCTAAAACCAGTATTCTATTCCCGTTTTTATCGAATCCTTTAATAACAAAGAAGTATGACAATGTTAAATCAACAAATTAGCCAAATTATTGCGGCAGAATTAACCGTTCAACCCCAACAAATCCTCGCCGCTATTCAATTATTAGATGATGGCAACACCATTCCATTTATCGCTCGTTATCGTAAAGAAGCCACTGGTGGCTTGGATGACACCCAACTTCGTCATTTTGAAACCCGTTTAATTTATTTACGTGAATTAGAAGATCGTCGTCAAACCATTTTGAAATCTATTGAAGAGCAAGGGAAATTGACCGATGAATTGCGTGACAAAATCCATGCGACACAAAGCAAAACCGAATTAGAAGATTTGTATTTGCCATATAAACCGAAACGCCGTACGAAAGGGCAAATTGCGATTGAGGCCGGTCTTGAACCATTGGCTGATTTACTTTGGAATGAGCCGAAAAATGATCCTGAAACGGCAGCCGCGGAATTTTTGAACGCTGATAAAGGCGTGACAGACACCAAAGTCGCGCTTGATGGTGCACGCTATATTTTAATGGAACGTTTTGCTGAAGATGCGGGTTTATTAGCGAAAGTCCGTGATTATTTAGCAAAAAATGCGGTTATTGTATCTAAAGTGATCGAAGGTAAAGAAACGGAAGGGGCAAAATTCCAAGATTATTTCGACCATCAAGAATTATTGAAAAATGTGCCTTCTCACCGTGCATTAGCCATGTTCCGTGGACGTAATGAGGGCATTTTACAATTAAGCTTAAATGCAGATCCCGATGCAGAAGAGGGAAGTCGTCAAAGTTATTGTGAAGAGATTATTCGTGATTATTTAGATGTCCGTTTCACGGGGCAGCCTGCAGATAAATGGCGTGAGCAAGTGATTGCGTGGACATGGAAAATCAAAGTGTCGTTGCATTTAGAAACGGAATTAATGGCAAGTTTACGTGAAAAAGCAGAAGAAGAGGCCATTGATGTTTTCGCTCGAAATCTGACCGCACTTTTAATGGCGGCACCAGCTGGCGCGAAAAGCACTATGGGCTTGGACCCAGGCTTACGTACAGGTGTTAAAGTCGCCGTAGTAGATAACACAGGTAAATTATTAGATACCACCACCATTTATCCACACACGGGGCGTGAAGCCGAAGCGCAAGTGGCGATTTTCAGCTTAATTCGTAAGCATAACGTGGAATTAATTGCCATTGGTAACGGTACCGCTTCTCGTGAAACAGAACGTTTTGCGAAAGAAGTGATTAAAGAAATTAAAGAAAATAAACCGCAAACTGTTGTGGTGAGCGAAGCGGGCGCATCGGTTTATTCAGCTTCTGAATTTGCTGCAAATGAATTCCCGAATTTAGATGTATCTTTACGGGGTGCGGTCTCTATTGCACGTCGTTTACAAGATCCATTGGCGGAATTAGTGAAAATCGAACCGAAAGCCATTGGTGTAGGGCAATATCAGCACGATGTAAACCAAACCCAACTTGCACGTAAACTCGATGCGGTGGTGGAAGACTGTGTAAACGCGGTAGGCGTAGATTTAAATACCGCATCCGCACCATTGCT
>CAKQTN010000022.1:0-14987 GCA_934276625.1 uncultured Haemophilus sp. | reverse complement strand
GGTGGGTCGTGAAGGATTCGAACCTTCGACCAACGGATTAAAAGTCCGCTGCTCTACCGACTGAGCTAACGACCCACATCATTTCGTAACAGGTGCGTATATTACCGATTTTATTTTCTGACGCAAGAAAAATCTGAAGAAATTGTGTTAATTGCGTGAATACTCGTCAATTTCTGACAATATCTAAGAACAAATAAAAAAGGAGAGTATTTCTACCCTCCCTTTTTCTAAGAATCAAAATTCTCTAAAAATTAGTATGCTAACACTGCACGACGGTTTTTAGAGTATGCTGCTTCATCGTGACCTAACACTGCAGGTTTTTCTTCACCGTAAGAAACAGTTGATACTTTACCAGCGTCAACACCTTTACCAGCTAAGAAACCTTTAACTGCATCAGCACGACGTTGACCTAAAGCGATGTTGTACTCTGGAGTACCACGTTCGTCAGTGTTACCTTCAACAACAACTTTAGAAGCTGGAGTTGCATTTAAGTATGCAGCGTGAGCATCTAAGATTTGAACGTATTCACCTTCGATGTTGAATTTATCGAAACCGAAGTAAACGGTGTTGTAACGTTGTTGAAGATCTTCAACAGAGTAACCACCGAAAGTTTGACCGTTGTTAGCACCGTTGCCTGCTGCATCGTTGTTTGATGAGCTACATGCTGCTAATGCAGCTACTGAACCAGCAACTAATAATGATTTAACAAATTTGTTCATTAGATTTCTCCTCAATGAGTTTTTTTATTTAGTCAAGTATGGAGACCAAGCTGGAAATTTCACTTGGCCATTACTTCCTGGAAGACTCGCTTTAAAGCGACCATCTGCAGAAACTAATTGTAACACCTTTCCTAGCCCTTGTGTAGAGCTGTAAATAATCATGATACCGTTAGGAGAAATACTTGGGCTTTCACCTAAGAAAGATGTACTTAATACTTCAGAACTACCGCTGGTGAGATCTTGTTTCACCACGTTGTTATTACCGTTGATCATCACAAGAGTTTTACCATCACTACTGATTTGCGCACTACCGCGACCACCAACTGGTGATGCACCACCACCACTTGCGCTCATGCGATAAACTTGTGGTGAACCACCTCTATCTGAAGTAAAGAGAATTGAGCTACCATCTGGAGACCATGATGGTTCTGTATTATTACCTGCACCGCGAGTTAATTGAGTCGGTGTACCACCATTTGAGCCCATTACATAGATGTTTAATAAACCATCTTGTGAAGAAGCAAATGCGAGTTTAGAACCGTCTGGAGAGAATGCTGGCGCACCGTTATGTCCTGGGAAAGAAGCCACCACTTTACGAGAACCTGAACCTAAGTCTTGTACAACAAGTTGAGATTTTTTGTTCTCAAAAGATACGTATGCTAAACGTTTACCATCTGGAGACCAAGCTGGAGACATAATTGGTTGTGAGCTACGATTTACGATAAATTGGTTGTAACCATCATAATCCGCTACACGAACTTCATAAGGTTGTGAGCCACCATTTTTTTGTACTACGTAAGCGATACGCGTTCTGAATGCACCACGAATACCGGTTAATTTTTCAAATACTTCATCACTCACAGTATGTGCACCATAGCGTAACCATTTATTTGTCACTGTATAGCTATTTTGTGCAAGCACCGCACCAGGTGTACCTGATGCACCTACAGTATCAACTAATTGGTAAGAAATGTTATAACCGCTACCAGTTGATGTCACTTGACCTACCACAACGGCATCAATACCTAAAGCAGTCCAAGCCTCTGGTTTCACTTCTGCTGCAGTCGTTGGTTGTTGTGGCATTTGGCTTACTGGAATAGGGTTAAATTTACCACTATTACGTAAGTCATCTGCAACGATTTGACCAATATTTTCAGGTGCAGAACCTGCGAAAGGAACAACTGCGATAGGACGAGCGCCATCAACACCTTCATCAATCACAATTCGAACTTCATCTTCTGCCATTGCTGTGCTTGCAAATGCAAACATCACCACAAATAGCCCCATAACACGTTTGATCAATTTCATTTAATCACCTTATTTTAACGTTGTTACTTTCCTAAAACCGATTATCGAGCATTGATATCAAAATCGATAGTCGGCGCTTTATATTTCTCATAAATAGCATCAGATGGTGCTGCTGGAACTTTTTTCGTTCTCGCTACCGCACTTAATGCTGCAGTACAAATATCATCAGGTCCTGAAACGCGTTGGTAGCCTAAAATCGTACCATCTCGACCGAGTTGAATTTTAATGCTACAAACTTTACCGGCAAAGCTAGGGTCTTTTAAGAAACGGCGTTGAATTTCACGTTTAATGACACCTGCATATTGGTCACCAACTTTACCACCATCTCCAGCACCGAGTCCTGCACCGCTACCTTGTGTACCGCCTTTATTTGCATTACCGCCTTTAGATGCACTACCACCACCAACATCTCCGCCGTTCATGAAGTCATCTAAAGCCGCTTGATCCGCTTTACGTTTTGCTGCGTCAGCTTTTGCCTTCGCATCAGCCTTCGCTTTTGCTTCTGCATCCGCTTTAGCTTTTGCTTCTGCCTTCGCTTTCGCCTCTGCATCTGCTTTTGCTTTAGCATCGGCTTCAGCTTTTGCCTTAGCCTTAGCATCCGCCTCAGCTTTCGCTTTAGCATCTGCTTCAGCCTTGGCCTTCGCTTTTGCTTCAGCATCGGCTTTCGCTTTTGCCTCAGCCTTCGCTTTAGCATCGGCTTCAGCTTTTTCTTTTGCTTTTTGAGCTTCGGCTTGTGCTTTAGCTTTTGCCTCTTCCTCAGCCTGTTTAGCTGCTGCCGCTAAACGTTTCGCTTCTGCATCAGCTTTTAACTTCGCTGCTTCAGCGGCTTGTTTTGCTTTCGCTTCTTCAGCTTGTTTCTGCTTTTCTAACGCCTCTTGACGAGCAAGTTCTTGTTGCTGTTTTTGCTTTTCAATTTCTTGCTGCTTTTGTTTTTCAAGTTCTTTTTGACGTTGAATTTCCTGCTGACGCTTAATCTCTTCTTGTTTCGCAATTTCTTGCTGATTTGGTTCAGGTTCAGGCTCTGGTTTTTTCTCTTCGACTACAGGTTCTGGTTTTTTCTGTTTATCAGTTTGACCTTTTTTCTGTTGTTGAATACGTCCCCATTCCTGCGCTGCGCTGCCGGTATCGACCATCACAGCTCCCATGGCATCACCTTCACCTTCTCCACCACCCATTATTTCAACGGTTTGATAAAGAGAGCTCCAAATCAACAAACCAAACAATGCAAGGTGCATCGCAATAGAGATGACAAACTCATTTGCACGTTTTTTTCGTCGATTATTCTGCACGGTTTTACCTACTTATTCTTAAATTGGGTTGGTCATTAAACCCACAGACTTAATGCCGGCAAGATGTAGTAAATTCAGTGCTTTAATCACTTCTTCATAAGGTACATCTTTTGCTCCGCCCACTAAGAACATTGTGTTATTGTCTTTATCAAATTCTTGTTTTGATAATTGGGTTACCATTTCTTCGTTAAGGCCTTCTTGGCGTTGACCACCAATAGAAATCGAATACTGCCCTACACCTGCTACTTCTAAAATAACCGGTGTTTTATCTTCATTTGATACATTTTGACTTTGCACCGAATCAGGGAGTTCCACTTGAACGCTCTGACTGATAATCGGCGCGGTTGCCATAAAAATTAACACCAAAACTAAAAGAACATCGAGAAATGGCACGATGTTAATTTCAGATTTAATGTCTTTACGCTGACGACGAGCCATAATTTCCTCTAAAACTTCGCTAAAATCCACCGCACTTTTTCAATTTATCAAGTGCGGTCAATTTTTCATTTATTTTTAATGGGGCGCTTTACCAAAAGCTTGACGATGTAAAATTGTGGTGAATTCATCAATGAAGTTACCATAATTTTGTTCAATCGCATTTACACGTAAGCTTAAACGGTTATACGCCATTACAGCTGGAATCGCCGCAAACAAACCGATTGCTGTTGCGATCAAGGCTTCTGCGATACCTGGAGCAACCATTTGTAATGTTGCTTGTTTCGCACCACTTAATGCCATAAATGCGTGCATGATACCCCAAACGGTACCAAATAAACCAATATATGGACTTACAGAAGCCACTGTCGCTAAGAAAGGTACACGACTTTCAAGCGCTTCTACTTCACGATTCATCGCAAGGTTCATCGCACGAGTGGTACCTTTAATGATTGCTTCTGGCGCATCTGCGTTCACTTGTTTTAAGCGAGAGAATTCTTTAAAACCAACAAAGAAAATTTGTTCGCTACCAGTTAATACTTCACGACGATTAGATAAACCATCATAAAGTTTATTTAAATCTTCACCAGACCAGAAACGATCTTCAAAAGTATTCGCTTCTTTTAACGCACTCGTCAAAATACGGCTACGTTGAATGATGATTGCCCAAGAAATAATTGAGAACGAAATCAAGATCACAATTACAAGTTGAACAACGATACTCGCTTTTAGAAAAAGATCTAAAAAGTTCAATTCTGCAGTCATTGCATACTCCGAAAAGTTATTTACTTTAAAAATGCCGCTTTTAATTCTTCAGGAATTGCGACAGGTTTCATTTTGCCTAGATCAACACAGGCTACCTTAACAGTAGCCTTTGATAACACCACTGCCTCACGAACTAACCGCTGTTCAAAGAGAATTGTTGCTCCTTTCACTGCCGTTATTTCCGTTTCGACAATAAGATAATCATCCAATTTTGCCGGAATACAATAGTCAATAAACATGGTTTTGACCACAAAAGCTAATTGTTGTTCCTGCAATAATGATTGTTGGGAAAAATTAAGCGTTCTTAAATATTCAGTTCGCGCACGCTCAAAGAAATGTAAGTAACGTGCGTGATACACTACTCCGCCAGCATCCGTGTCCTCATAATAAACACGAACCGGAAAGGTAAAACATTGGTTATTCAAAATAATGCTCAAATTATCAGCCATAACAAGCCGCTTATTTTAGAACCTGTTCATTAGATGTGCAAGCTCCAAATAATAATATTTGTCTATCGTTCTTATAAAAACCAATGCTGAACAATGGCAATTATTGTGGTGAAATAACCAATAAATGGCAAGAAAACGAGCTGCCATATTGCTCGGCGAATATCGAATCCGATACCGTGGATCCACAAATTAATCAATCCCCAAAAAATCGTAAGAATCCAAGCTGGATGTGCTGTTCGAAGTGCGGTCGAAAATTGACTTAAATTTAGAAAGAAAGCCGCAGTTAAAAATAACGCTAAAATAAACGAAAGGGTTCGCAAGGAACCCTTATTACTTAATTGATAGAGTGAATTAATCATCATTACTCGTCAAATTTACCTGACTTTTCTTTACCAATGGTTAATTTAGCACTCACCATAACTGCAGCCAACACACCCACTACCCAAATTGCATATAACATATTGTTTCTCCTTAGTATAATGAGTTTTTGTTGTCTTTAACAAAGCTTTCATCCAAGCGACCAAACATTTTGTAGTATGACCAAGTGGTGTAAAGCAATGAGATGGTAACGAATACTAATGCCAAGTAGAACATTAAGTTTAATGTTAATTGACTTGATGTTGCATCCCACATTAACAAGCTTTGTTCTGGATGAGTACTTGAAGGCATTACAAATGGGAACATTGATACTGCCGCAGTGATAATCACACCAGCCATTGTTAATACTGAGAATAAGAACGCGAAACCGCAACGATTTGCTTTAGATGCAACCACATTCAATAATGCACCAACTACTACTAATGCTGGGAATGCCCATAAAGCTGGATTTTCATTGAAGTTTTTGAACCATGCACCTGCTTCAACTGCCACTTGTTTACCTGAAGCTGGCGCTGATGCTACAAAGTGATCAATCACGCTAGTCACCACATAACCGTCTTTGAAAGAAAGCCATACACCTGCAAGTACAAAAGTAATTAATGTCACTAATGCACCAATTTGTGTAATTGCTCTTGCGCGATCACGCAATGCTGCAGTGGTTTTCATTTGTAACCAGTTCGCACCGTGAGTCACTAACATTGCAAGGCTTAACACACCGCAAAGTAATGCGAATGGGTTTAATAATGCAAAGAACGAACCTGTGTAAGTTGCTTGTGAAAGCTCATTTAATTCAAATGGTACACCTTGTAATAAATTACCAAATGCTACACCGAATACTAATGCAGGTACAAAACCACCCGCAAACAAGCCCCAATCCCACATAGCACGCCATGTTGGGTTATCAATTTTCGCACGATATTCAAAACCAATTGGACGGAAGAATAACGCAGCTAACACGAGGAATAAGGCAATATAGAAGCCTGAAAACGCTACAGAATAAACAATCGGCCATGCCGCGAAGATTGCACCACCAGCACTTAATAACCAAACTTGGTTACCATCCCAGTGTGGAGCAATAGAGTTAATCATAATACGTCTTTCTACTTCTTTCTTACCTGCTACGGGTAAAAGTGCGGTCACGCCCATATCGAATCCATCTGTTACAGAGAAACCGATAAGCAATACAACAACTAGCACCCACCAAATAATACGTAGAATTTCATAATCAAGCATAATCCATCTCCTGCTTATTTAGATGATTGCTCAAAATAGTATTTGCCGGTTTTCAATGCACTTGGACCTAAACGTGCATATTTAAACATCAAATACATTTCCGCAATGATGAAGAAGAAGTAAAGTACACAAATTAAACCGATAGAGAACCATAAGTCACCTACACTCAAGTTAGAGGCAGACACACCCACCGGTAATACTTCATAAATCGCCCATGGTTGACGACCAAATTCAGCTAAGAACCAACCAAATTCAATCGCTAAGAATGGCAATGGAATACCCCAAAGCAATGCTTTAAGTAATAAGCGAGAAGAAGTCACTTTGTTACGTAAATTTTGAACAAATGCACCAAAGGTCAGTAAAATAATTAAACCACCTGCGGCTAACATACCACGGAATGCCCAGAAGTTAGGACCGACATTTGGAATAGTATCACGTGCTGCTTGTTTAATTTGTTCATCCGTTGCATCAACAACTTTATCTGTGTAACGTTTTAATAATAAACCGAAACCTAAATCACCTTTGACTTCATCAAATTTTGCTTTAGTTTCTGGATTTACTTGGCCTGCTGATTTTTTCTCTGCTTTTAATTGCGTGAATAAATCATAAGCAACCATACCGTTACGAACACGACCTTCATTTTTCGCTTGAATGTCTTTCAAACCAACAATTTCAGTGTCTAAAGAACGCGTTGCAATTAAACCACCTAAGTAAGGGATATCAATCGCAAAATCATTTTTCATTTCGGCGGTATTTGGAATCGCCACTGGGTGGAATGGGGCTGGTGCAGGATGAGTTTCAAACTCAGCTTCCATTGCAGCCAATTTCACAGGTTGTGCTTTACCAATTTCATAACCTGATTCATCCCCCATAATTAATACAGCTGATGCAGCGATAAAACCAAAAGTTGCCGCTACAGAGAATGAACGTTTAGCAAAACCAATATCGCGGCCTTTTAATAAATAGAATGCACTGATACCTAATACAAACATTGCACCGGTTGTATAACCTGCTGTTAATGTGTGTAAGAATTTACCTTGCGCAACTGGATTTAACCAAAGATCTAAGAAGCTGGTCATTTCCATACGAATGGTTTCAAAGTTAAACTCTGCCGCTACCGGATGTTGCATCCAACCATTCGCGACTAAAATCCACATCGCAGAAAGGTTTGAACCAAAGGCTACGCAGTAAGTTGCGAGTAAGTGTTTACCTTTAGTTAAACGATCCCAACCGAAGAAGAATAGACCCACGAAAGTGGACTCTAAGAAGAACGCAAGTAATGCTTCGATTGCTAATGGCGCACCGAAAATATCACCTACATAGTGAGAATAATAAGACCAGTTTGTCCCGAATTGGAACTCCATGATAATACCGGTCGTTACCCCTAGAGCAAAGTTAATACCAAATAACTTACCCCAGAATTTAGTCATATCTTTATATACTTCTTTGCCCGTTTTAACATAAATGGTTTCCATGATCACAAGAACGAAAGATAAACCTAATGTTAATGGTACAAAAATGAAGTGATATAACGCAGTTAACGCAAACTGCAAGCGTGAGAGATCAACAACGTCTAACATCTCAACTCCTTGTATAAATCTACAAGATTTTCACTTTATGATTACCAAGGATAATCCCAAATAATCACCCCAAACTACTCAACAAAAGTCGTTAAGAAACATTGAATTATTTACGTAATAATTGCCTTTTCTATTCTCAAAACAGAATGCAGTAACCGATTACAATATAAACATTCAAAATTTTGCCCTATTCTACTACTATTTATGCGGATAAAAAATAGAAAAAACCGTTATATTGATCACATTTTTTGATATAAGTTACAAAATACCCTATTTTGCATAACAATGACAAAATTGATCCACATCAAATTCTGTATTTTTTGCTCAAAATGGAAAAATTTATCTATCACAAGGAAACTTTATTTAAAAAAAATGGACAAAATAATCACTAGACAGGGCTGCAAGATTTTGCTATTTTTTAGCCTAATGATATTTGGAGAGATTTGTAGGGATTTACAATGAAAAAAATTTGCGTAATTTTGACCGCACTTTTCGGTTCTATGGCATTATCTGCCACCGCAGCACCTCTTACAGAAAACAAAGCTGCTCTTCCACAACAATGTACACAGTTATTTAAAGAAACAGAAAATTTGATTGCTCAAGCAGAAAAACAGCCTGGCACTCATACTCAAGTAGGTAAAATCAAAAGTAAACTGAACCAAAGCAAACAGCAAATTCTTGAAATGGAATTAGCGACTCAACAAAAAAGCTGTGATGTGGGTTTAGCAAGATTAAATAGCATGAAGAGCTATACTGAAGGAACTAACTAAGCAGGTTTCAAAAAGAAAGGACATATTGATATCAATATGTCCTTTTTTCTATCTCTTATTCTGACGGCTTCTGAAGTCCGAAGTGTCGATAAGTTAACGAGGTCGCAATTCGGCCTCGAGGCGTACGCTGTAAAAATCCTTGTTGAATCAAGTAAGGTTCTAAAACATCCTCGATAGTGTCTCGTTCTTCACCTATTGCTGCAGCCAAGTTATCTAACCCAACTGGTCCACCATCAAAACGTTCAATCACTGCGGTAAGCAATTTTCTATCTAAGTAATCAAAGCCCGCATCATCTACATCTAACATTGAAAGCGCTTGTTTCGCAATGTCTGCCGAAATAATGCCATCATTGCGCACATCAGCAAAATCTCGAACGCGACGCAATAAACGGTTTGCAATACGAGGGGTGCCACGTGAACGACGAGCCACTTCAAAAGCGGCTTTATCTTCTAATTCCAGATTTAAGCAAGAGGCACTTCTTGTTACAATAGAAGTTAAATCTTCAACGGAATAAAATTCTAAACGCTGAACAATACCAAAACGATCACGTAGTGGCGAAGTTAAAGAACCCGCTCGAGTTGTTGCACCAATTAATGTGAAAGGTGGTAAATCCAATTTAATTGAACGTGCCGCTGGCCCTTCGCCGATCATAATATCTAGCTGATAATCTTCCATTGCTGGATAAAGCACTTCTTCAATCGCAGGAGAAAGACGGTGAATTTCATCAATAAACAACACATCATGGGGTTCAAGATTTGTCAGCATTGCTGCCAAATCCCCTGCTTTTTCAAGCACAGGGCCTGACGTTGTGCGAATATTCACACCCATTTCATTTGCCACAATATTAGCTAGCGTCGTTTTTCCTAAACCTGGAGGGCCGAAGATCAAAAGATGATCCAAGGCATCTTGGCGCAATTTCGCCGCCTTAATGAAAATATCCATCTGCTCTCGCACTTGTGGCTGTCCCACATAGTCCACTAAAAGCTTTGGACGAATCGCACGATCGATGACATCTTCATCCATCTTTGCCTGACTGCTAATAATTCTATCTGCTTCGATCATATCTGTTTAATCTTTATAATGCGGCTTTTAAGGCTTCGCGAATTAATTGCTCACTGCTTAAATCTGCTTTAGCCACTTTTTTCACCATTTTTTCAGCATCGGTTGGTTTATAGCCTAACGCAATCAGCGCAGCAACCGCTTCATCAGCTGAGCTCTCAGCTTGGCGCAATTCTGACGTTGAAGGAATATGCTTGCTCTCCACAAAGAAATCACTTTGGCGAACATCTTTAAACTTCCCTTTTAACTCTACCAATAAACGTTCAGCCGTTTTCTTGCCCACCCCAGGGATTTTAACTAATTTTGACAGTTCTTCTCGTTCAATAGCATAAGCAAACTGCTCTACTGACATTGCAGATAAAATTGCGAGTGCCAATTTAGGACCAACACCATTGGTTTTAATTAATTCACGGAATAAAGTGCGGTCAGTTTTTTGGGCGAATCCAAAAAGAAGATGAGCATCTTCACGCACAACAAGATGGGTAAATAAAGTAGTTTCTTGCCCGATTTCAGGTAAGTCATAAAAACTGGTCATTGGTAACAATAATTCGTAACCGACGCCTTGTACATCAAGCAAAATTTCAGGTGGTTGTTTTTCTAATAAGATGCCTTTTAAACGACCGATCATAAGATTTCCATGTAAAAAAAATTTTGCATAGAATAAAATAAAACTGGATATTAATCCAGTTAAATTTTTAATCTAAATCGACCTCGACTGTACCTTGTTTTTAAAAGTGCGGTCATTTTTTCGTGTGTTTCTGTGGTTTTGACCGAGCTTGCAATATGCAAGGAATGTTGAATGGTATGAGCATGAGTGATGGCAATGGCTAAAGCATCTGCCGCATCAGCTTGTGGTTTATCTGAGAGCTTCAAAATTCGTGTCACCATGTCTTGAACTTGAACTTTATCTGCAGAACCGATCCCAACGACAGTCTGTTTCACCAAACGAGCGGCATATTCAAATACCGGTAAATCATGGTTCACGGCTGCCACAATCGCCGTACCACGTGCTTGCCCGAGTTTTAAAGCTGAATCCGCATTTTTAGCCATAAACACTTGTTCAATGGCAAACATATCCGGCTGAAATTGCGTGATGATTTCTGTCACGCCAGCATAAATTCGTTTTAATCGTGTAGGTAAATCCTCTACCTGCGTGCGGATTGCTCCACTACCGAGATATTCTAAATGGCGACCATTTTGTCTAATCACACCATAGCCCGTTACACGAGAACCTGGGTCAATGCCTAAAATAATACTCATAAATTCTCAAAAATAAACGGCCGGTCAATGCCGGCCGTTTTTAGCGTTAATTATTGGTTTGCTTTTGCAGTTGCTTTTGCATCTACATCACAGTTTTTCACAACAATTTTGTCTGCTTTTTTGCCTTTAATTAAAAGATTTACTGGCACAACAGAATCAAATTTATCTAAAGTTAAACCACTATCTACGTTCCAAACATATTTGCCTGAAGTAAATGAAGTGAAGTCTTTTTGAGCTGCATCACGAGCGAAATCTTTCGCAACAACTTTGTTGCCTACCATTACCATTGCCGCTGTTGGCTCTTGGTTTTCGAATTGATAAACTGCAGTTACAGTTTTCTTGTTACAAGTATAAACTACTGTTTTATCTGTTACAGTAGGGGTTGCCATTTGCTCTGCTTTGTTTTCTACTTTTGGTGCTTCGCTTGCACAAGCTGATAAAACAACAAGAGCGGCCATTGCAGGTAATACTTTAGCTAATTTCATTCTAAATCTCCTTAAAATTACAGCTGAGCTGCAACTTCATCACTAATTTCACCGTTATGATATACGTTTTGTACATCGTCACAGTCTTCTAACATGTCAATTAAACGCAACAATTTAGGCGCAGTATCAAGATCAAGATCAACGGTTGTTGATGGAATCATTGTCACTTCTGCGTTATCAATTTTAAATCCTGCCGCTTCGATTGCATCGCGCACAGAACCTAAATCTTCCCACGCTGTATAGATTTCGAACGAACCATCATCTTGTGGTTGAACATCATCCGCACCGGCTTCAATTGCCGCCTCCATTAACGCATCTTCTTCACCTTCGCTAATTAAAATCAAGCCTTTTTTGCTGAATAAGTAGCCCACAGAACCTTCAGTCCCTAAGTTACCACCACATTTAGTGAAACTTGGGCGAACCTGTGAGATGGTTCGATTTGCGTTGTCACTTAGACACTCAACCATCACAGCAGTTCCACCTGGACCATAACCTTCGTAAATTCTTGTTTCCATATTGGTGTCATCACCACCGCCTACACCACGTTCAATCGCACGGTTAATGGTATCGCGAGTCATGTTGCTCGATAAGGCTTTATCTACTGCTGCACGTAAACGCGGGTTTGCACTGACATCACCGCCACCAATTTTTGCAGCAGTCACTAATTCACGAATTAATTTTGTAAAAATTTTACCGCGTTGCGCATCTTGTGCGGCTTTACGGTGTTTAATATTTGCCCACTTACTATGGCCTGCCATGTTGTTTTCCTTCTTATCTTAAAAATGTTGTAAATTATATCCTCTTCAATAGAGGAAAGCCGTTCATCAAATATTTTTTGATGGCCTCGGCATTATTCGGCGATTTTGTCATTTGGATCGCTTGTTCAGGTGAAACCCATTGATACGCCAAATGCTCACTTAATATCGGCTCAAATTCCTGCTCAACTGCCAATAAAAACCAATGTTCATGACAGTGAGTCACATTCGGTGCGTATTTATAGCGGAAATGCGGGAAAATTTCAAATTCTATACTCTCTTTACAATCAAAAAGTGCGGTCGAATTTTCTTCTATTTTTAATCCAACTTCTTCCCAAACTTCTCGAATTGCTGTTTCTCTTGGTGTTTCGTTGGTTTCCAATGTCCCCGTAACGGATTGCCAAAAGCTGGGATCATCTTGACGCTGAAGCATAAGAACACGATGCGTGCTTTCCGCATAAATTACCACGAGAACCGATTGATTATTTTTATATTTCAAGCTCGTCATCTACATAATTGAGAATGGGCAGCATCATACCTTTTCTACTAAAAACTTTCAAAAAAATTACCGCACTTTAAAACTAAAGTGCGGTAATTATCTCAATTATTTTAGTTTAACCAGCCAGCTTGTTGGGCGATAAACAAGCCTGCAAAGGCGGTTAAGTAAAATAAACCAATAAGGGATAACCACAATAATCCGCCTTTTACACTGTGTTTCGCGTGCTTAGTCAGAGATAAATTCAACCAAGCAAAGATTGGTGCAGAAACAAATGAAGCAATCATCGCGAATTTTAGCATTGGCCCCACTGCGTTATTAAAGTAGAAAATAATCGCTAAACCAGATAACGCCGCAAAAATCATACCGATATTAAGAATTCTCACAGAGCTTTCTTGTTTACCGAATAAGATACGCAAAGATTCAACATTGGTACGAGAGTAACCATCAATTACTGTAATTGTTGTACCAAACATACACATGAACGCAATGACTGCAATTAATAAGCGAGACCATTCACCGATAGTACTTGCATACATATTGATAAGTTGTGCGATATATTTTCCGCCAACCATCTCGACGGTTTCAGGAGAACCATATTGTACCAATGCGCCAAGCGCTAAGAATACGACAGCTAAAATTGCTGTGCCAATATAACCCACATTGAAGTCAAATAAACCATCTTCATAAGATACTTTCGTTAGACGACGTTTTGCCACCACCCACATAGAGTTAACAGCAGAAATTTCAATTGGTGCAGGCATCCAGCCCATTAAGGCCACTAAAAAGGCTAATTTACTTAATTCCCATGGAGAAGGCGCTACAAAATCAGGTGCGGCTACGCCATTGATACCATTACGCATAAAAGCAATCACGACAGCGCTCACGGTTGTTACCGTTAAAGCAATCATGATGATTTTCGATAAACTATCTAATAAACGGTATTTACCCAACAATAAAATGCCGGTTGTCACAAGAATCACTAATGAGCTTAATACTGGCATTGGAAGTGGAATTGGTGTAATAAAGGTTAAAATTGCTGCCGTTAATAATCCCACTGCAGCAGTATTAATTACTGTGGCAAAAACGTTTAAAGCAAGGAATAACCAAAGGTAGAACTTCCCTTTTTGACGGTAACCTTCTAACAACGTATTACCGGTATCTAGGGTATATTGAACACCGAAACGGAAGAAAGGATATTTAAATAAGTTAGCAAGAATAACAATACTCACTAATTCCCAACCGTAGATCGCTCCAGCTTGGGTGGATGCAATAATATGCGAACCACCAACAGCTGCCGATGCCATCACGATGCCAGGACCTAAGGCTGAGAATTTACTCGCCCATGTTGATTTTTCTACTGGAGTTGAAACTTCACTCATAAAATGTTCTCTTATAAATTGACCATAAATTAAAAAGGACCTATTTATAATAGAATTTTATCCTTGAGTAAAGTAGATAAAGTTCCATTTAAAGAAGAATAAAAGAGTAAAAATCTAATTATTTTGAAATTTCAGGATATAACTTCAAAACAAATAAAACCACATCATATTCATACCAAAAAAGTGATGTATTTAAGTGAATAAAATTTTTTCAATAAAAAGAAAGTGCGGTCAAAATCAGTTGAATTTTTGACCGCACTTATATCGTATTAGCTCATACTAGATACTAAAAACTAGAATAGTCATGAGAAACAAGTCCCCTCTACTCTGACACTTTTGAAGTTTGAGTAAAATATTTATTTACACTTGGTCGATAGAGAATTAATCCAAACACAATTAAGCGAACGACTGAGCCAATAAATAAAGTTGAGTCAAGACCGTAGCTAATCCAGCTCCACACAATATATAAAAGAGCTGATATTATAAATAAGATCCGACCACTATTTTGCCCTTCAAGCAATTTAATACCTGTAAGAAAAATTAATACACCCAGAACAAAATTTATTAGGTATAGTCTCAAAATCTGATCGAAACTTAAACTAAATGTTTCTTCAAATAATGAA
>CAKQTN010000021.1:0-15183 GCA_934276625.1 uncultured Haemophilus sp. | reverse complement strand
TCAGGTTTGGTGACCATCGAAGACATTCTCGAACAAATTGTCGGTGATATTGAAGACGAATTTGATGAGGAAGATGTGGCGGATATTCGTCAGCTTTCTCGCCACACTTATGCGGTACGTGCGTTAACGGATATTGATGATTTTAATGCGCAATTCAATACGCATTTTGATGATGAAGAAGTGGATACCATTGGTGGCTTAATCATGCAAGCCTTTGGGTATTTGCCGAAAAGAGGTGAAGAAATCACCTTAGAAAATATTCAATTTAAAGTGACTTCAGCTGATAGTCGTCGTTTGATTCAGGTACGCGTAACCGTGCCAGATGAGCATTTATCGGATATGGAAGGTGTAGAAGAACAAGCTGAGTAAGTTACTCAGTTTGACCGTATTCTTAGCCCCCTCTTTGCTAAAGAGGGGGAATATTTTTTTGTAGTATTGATAAAATGAATAAATTAATCGTTTATCTTATGGCCCTGATTTCTGGTGTGATTGGCGTATTTGCCTTTTCGCCGTTTGATTATTGGGGATTAGCCTATGTATCGTTGGGCGGATTGCTTTTTGTGGCAAAAAGTGCCAAAAAATCAACCGCACTTTTTGCTACTTTTTTGTGGTCGATGGGCTTTTTCTGTTTTGGTGTAAGTTGGTTAAATGTCAGCATTCATCAATTTGGTGGCGCTTCCCTTGGCGTGAGTTATCTCTTAGTCGGCCTACTTTCGGCTTACCTTGCACTTTATCCAATGCTTTTCACTTATTTAGTGCAACGTTTTCGGGTGCAAAGTGCGGTCATTTTTGCCGCGATTTGGACATTGACTGAATTCTTGCGTGGTTGGGTGTTTACCGGTTTTCCATGGCTACAATTTGGTTATACCCAAATCGACAGTCCGTTCTACGGGATCGCACCGATCTTTGGTGTCACTGGGATGACATTCTTTACCGTTTGGGCAAGTGCGGTCATTTTTAATTTTGTTTTTTCACTCTCGAAAAAACAATGGAATTTAGTCGGCGTGAATGCATTGCTATTATTGGTTGTGGGTGGATTAAGTGCTTATGCAGGTAAGGTGAATTTTGTTCAACCCAAAGAAGGTAAAGGACTAACTGTCACGCTTGCACAAGGTAATATTGAGCAAAATTTAAAATGGGATCCTGAATATCTTTATGCCACGGTAGACATCTATCAAAAACAAATTTTGGCGCATTTAGGCACGTCTGATTTGATTATTTTACCTGAGTCGGCATTGCCAACTTTGGAAAATGCGATCACGCCATTTTTTGAAGCTTTAGATAAAGTCGCGAAAGAGAAAAATACGGAAGTAATGATTGGTACTGTATATCGCGATGAGCAAAGTGGTAAATTATTAAATTCGATTGTGACGGCAGGGAATCCTGATTTCCCTTATGAATTAACAACAAAAAATCGTTACAGCAAACATCATCTCGTGCCATTTGGTGAGTACGTGCCGTTAGAAAGTTTGTTGCGTCCACTTAATTCCGTATTTAATTTGCCAATGTCTGCGTTCCAAAGTGGCGATGCGGTACAGCCATCTTTTATGGCAAAACAACATGCTTTTGCACCGGCTATTTGTTATGAAATTATTTTTGGTGAGCAACTTCGTGAAAATCTGAAAAAAGAAACAGATTATTTGCTGACGATTTCTAATGATGCATGGTTTGGTGATAGCATTGGCCCTTGGCAGCATTTACAAATGGCTAGAATGCGCGCGCTTGAATTAGGCAAACCATTAATTCGGGCAACTAATACAGGTATTTCAGTGTTTATTGATGCAAAAGGCAACATTGAAGCGCAAGCGCCTCAATTTGAGGAAACAACGTTGACCCATAAAATGGTGCCAACAGAAGGCAAAACGCCTTATGCTGCACTGGGTAATTTACCTATTTATGTGTTGTCATTGATTTTTGTGTTATTACGTGGCTTCACGACGCTATTAAAACGTCGCTTGAACCTTTCACAAAAATAGCAGTCAAAACGACCACACTTTTTTAACGTGAGAGGAAAATAAATTTCTTCTTGTAAAACCAATGAGATTTTAATGAATAAAAATCTAATCGAAGTCAAAAACCTGACCTTTAAACGAGGCGAGCGTGTGATTTACGATAACCTGAATTTGAAAGTCCAACAGGGCAAAATTACGGCCATTATGGGGCCATCAGGGATCGGGAAAACCACGCTACTGAAATTAATCGGTGGTCAGTTATATCCTGAACAAGGCGAGATTTTGTTTGATGGACAAGATATTTGTCGTCTTTCAAATCGCGAGCTTTACGAAGTACGTAAACGCATGGGAATGTTATTCCAATCAGGTGCATTATTTACGGATATTTCCACGTTTGATAACGTGGCATTTCCGATTCGCGAGCATACGCGCTTGCCGGATAGTCTAATTCGTCAAATTGTGTTGATGAAATTAGAAGCGGTGGGCTTACGCGGTGCGGCAGATTTAATGCCTTCTGAGCTTTCTGGTGGGATGGCGCGTCGTGCCGCATTGGCGCGAGCGATTGCACTTGATCCGGATTTAATTATGTTTGATGAGCCGTTTACGGGGCAAGATCCAATCAGCATGGGCGTGATCGTGAGCTTAATTAAACGTTTGAATGAAGCACTGAATTTAACCTCTATTGTGGTTTCCCATGATGTGAATGAAATATTAAGTATTGCAGATTATGCCTATATTATTGCGGATAAGCATGTGATCGCTGAAGGAACATCAGAACAACTGCTTGCTAGCCAAGATCCTCAAGTAGTGCAGTTCTTAAAAGGCGAAGCGGATGGACCGGTGAGATTCCATTATCCAGCAAAAGATTATGTGGAGGAATTATTTAAATGATCGTTGATATGATTTCTTCACTTGGACGAAGCGTAATCAAATTTTTCCGTGCATTAGGCCGATCAGGCTTTATGTTGTTCGGTGCGTTAGTCGGTAAGCCACAAATTCGTCAACATTTTCCTTTATTAGTGAAGCAGTTATACGCATTAGGTGTACAGTCTTTATTAATTATCCTGCTTTCAGGTTTATTTATTGGGATGGTGTTAGGCTTACAAGGCTATGTGGTCTTGGTGGATTTTTCTGCAGAAACTAGCCTTGGACAACTTGTGGCTCTGTCTTTATTACGTGAATTAGGTCCAGTAGTGACCGCACTTTTATTTGCGGGTCGTGCAGGTTCAGCGTTAACAGCTGAAATTGGCTTAATGAAAGCCACAGAACAACTTTCCAGCCTTGAAATGATGGCAGTCGATCCACTACGTCGTGTGATTGCACCGCGTTTTTGGGCGGGCGTGATTGCGATGCCAATTCTTGCGATTCTCTTTACCGCGATTGGTATTTGGGGTGGCTCGCTTGTTGGTGTGGATTGGAAAGGTGTCGATGCAGGTAGCTTCTGGTCAGTGATGCAAAATGCAGTGAGCTGGAGCTATGACATTCTAAACGGATTTATTAAAAGCGTATTTTTCGCCATTGCGGTGGTGTGGATTGCGTTATTCAATGGTTATGATTGTATTCCAACATCTGAAGGTATCAGTCAAGCCACAACCAGAACGGTTGTCCACGCATCACTTGTGGTACTTGGGCTAGATTTCATCTTAACTGCCATTATGTTTGGGGCAGGCTAATAGGGTATTTTTATGCGACAAACAATTAAATATGAATTTTGGGTAGGCTTATTTTTACTACTCGGTATCGCTGCGTTAGTATTTCTAGGCTTACGCGTAGCAAATGTACAAGGTTTTGGTGAAACAAAATCTTACACAGTGACTGCAACTTTTGACAATATTGGTGGACTAAAAGTCCGTGCACCACTTAAACTTGGTGGGGTAGTCATTGGTCGCGTGTCTGATATTACATTAGACGAAAAATCTTACTTGCCAAAAGTCAGTATTGCGATTAATGAAGAATATAAAGAAATTCCGGAAAACAGTTCGTTATCGATCAAAACATCGGGATTATTGGGCGAACAATATATCGCCTTAAGTATGGGCTTTGATGATGGTGAAACCGCAATGTTAAAAAACGGTAGCCAAATTCAAGACACTAAATCCGCAATGGTATTGGAAGATTTAATCGGCCAATTCCTTTACGGTGATAAAAAATCAGACGGTAATGCTGACAAAGCAGAATCAGATGTAAAATAATAATCTTTATTTAGGAGATTTATGATGAAATTTACTCAGTTTAAAAAATGGTTTAGCGTAATGGCATTTGCAGTGACTGCACTTTTTGTGACTCAAACTGTACGTGCAGAAACGAGCCCTTATGTGTTGATGCAACAAGCATCAGATAAGTTATTTGCCGATATCAAAAACAATCAGGCAAAAATTAAAAAGGATCCAAACTATTTACGTACTATCGTGCGTAACGATTTATTACCTTACGTGCAAGTAAACTATGCAGGTTCTTTGGTGTTAGGTTCACACTTTAAATCAACCACACCAGAACAACGTGAAAAATTCTTTAAAGCATTCAGCGATTTTATCGAACAAGCTTACGCACAAGTATTAACCGCTTACACCGATCAAAATATTCAAATTGAACCGGCTAAAGAAGTGGGCGACAAAAACCTTGTGAGCATTCGTGTAAACATCATGCAAAATGGTGGACAAGCGCCAATTAAATTAGATTTCAAATGGCGTAAAAACAGTAAAACGGGCGAATGGCAAGCTTATGATATGGTTGCTGAAGGCGTGAGCATGGTTGTCACCAAACAAAATGAATGGAGCGGTATCTTACGTCAACAAGGTATTGATGCATTAACTGCTCAAATTCAAAAATCTGCTGCTGCACCAGTGACATTGAGCAAATAAGCGAATGACTGCGTTAAAGTGGGATTTAATCCAAAATAATGATAAGATAGCTCTCCAATTATCGGGGGAGCTATCCCGCAACACGTTGTTACCATTATGGCAACAACGTGCTTCTTTTTTATCAGAAAAGCTGGAGAATCAAAGTACCATTGAATTTGATTTAACGAATATTAAACGAATTGATTCGGCTGGTTTTGCATTATTGTGTGATTTTCTACATGATAGTGAGCAGTTACCAAATAAAAAAGTGCGGTTGATAAATCCGCCAGAACAGTTATTAACCCTTGCTGATTTAGTGAATTTATCTCATTGGATTGGCACTTTTATTGATCATCATTAAAACGGAAATCCTAATGGAACTGCAAGAAATTGAACGTATTTTAAAAGAAAGCCTGAATGTAGATGAGGTTTATGCTCAAGGTGAAAATGCACACTTTGGTGTGATTGTAGTGAGCGATGAGATCGCTGCACTTTCTAAATTAAAACAACAACAAACTATCTACGCGCCATTAATGCCTTATTTCCAAACTGGCGAAATTCATGCTTTAACCATTAAAACCTATACCACTGCAAAGTGGAAAATGGATCGTCTATTACATCAAGCAAGCTAGGATTTTCTATGGAAAAATTTCGTGTTTATGGCGGGCAATCTCGCTTAAGTGGTACTGTAACCATCTCTGGTGCAAAAAATGCTGCACTTCCTATTCTTTTTGCCGCCATTTTGGCGACTGAACCGGTTAAATTAACAAATGTACCGGAACTCAAAGATATCGATACCACCTTAAAAATCTTACGCAAACTTGGCGTGGTGGCTGAGCGTGATGTTGAAGGTGCCGTATTACTAGATTGCTCTAAAATTGATCACTTCGTTGCACCGTATGAATTAGTAAAAACCATGCGTGCTTCTATTTGGGCATTAGCACCGTTAGTGGCTCGTTTTCATCAAGGTCAAGTTTCTTTACCAGGCGGTTGTTCTATCGGTGCACGTCCAGTCGATCTTCACATTAGTGGCTTAGAAAAACTCGGCGCAACTATTGAGCTTGACGAAGGTTATGTAAAAGCAGTTGTCGCAGAGCGTCTTGTAGGTACACGTATTGTGATGGAAAAAGTGAGTGTTGGTGCGACCTTATCTATCATGATGGCTGCAACGCTTGCTGAAGGTACAACAACGATTGAAAACGCCGCACGTGAGCCAGAAATTGTCGATACAGCTGATTTCCTCAACAAAATGGGCGCAAAAATTACAGGTGCCGGTACGGATCACATTGTCGTTGAAGGTGTTGAACGTTTAACTGGCTGCGAGCACAGCATTGTGCCAGATCGTATTGAAACTGGTACATTCTTAATTGCAGGTGCTATTTCTGGTGGTCGCGTGGTATGTAAAAATACCAAAGCGGATACCATGGATGCCGTGATTGATAAACTTCGTGAAGCGGGTGCTGAAGTTGAAGTGACTGAAGGTAGTATTACGTTGGATATGCACGGTAATCGTCCTAAAGCCGTTAATATTCGTACTGCACCACATCCTGGTTTCCCAACAGATATGCAAGCACAGTTCACCTTGTTAAATATGGTGGCAGAAGGCACCAGTATCATTACTGAAACCATCTTTGAAAACCGCTTTATGCACATTCCAGAATTGATTCGTATGGGTGGTAAAGCTGAAATTGAAGGTAATACTGCAGTGTGTCATGGTGTTGAGCATCTTTCTGGTGCAGAAGTGATGGCAACAGATTTACGCGCATCAATCAGCCTTGTATTAGCAGGTTGTATCGCAAGTGGTGAAACTATTGTTGATCGTATTTATCACATCGATCGTGGTTATGAACACGTTGAAGATAAACTTCGTTGCTTAGGTGCGAAGATTGAACGTTTCTCTGAAAAGAGCGAAGAAGTTTAATTAAATCCAGATAAAAAAGAGCGGTCAATTTTGACCGCTTTTTTATTTTCTATTCATTATTTTTTCGAATAATCTCTTGCCCCAAAAATGGCTGTACCAATACGTACCATAGTTGAACCGCATTTTATGGCACTTTGCATATCATCGGTCATTCCCATAGAAAGCGTATCAATTTGTTGATGAGGGAAAGCGACTTTTAGTTGCTCAAATAATTGTTCCATTTGGCTAAAAGCCGCTTCTTGTTCAGCAATATTGTCTGTTGGAGCAGGGATCGCCATTAATCCACGCAAACGTAAGTGCGGTAGATTTTCAATGTGTTTTGCAAGCGCAATCATTTGACTTGGTTGAATGCCTGATTTACTCGCTTCATCACTGATATTAATTTGAATTAAAACATTCAGAGGGGCTTTATTGGCAGGGCGTTGTTCATTTAAACGATCGGCAATTTTTGCACGTTCTAACGTTTGCATCCAATCGAAATGTTCAGCCACAAGACGCGTTTTATTGGATTGCAATGGGCCAATAAAATGCCATTCAAGCTGAATATTCTGTGCTTCAAAATACTGAATTTTATCTACACCTTCTTGAACATAGTTTTCCCCAAATGCTTTTTGTCCTGCATGATAGGCTTCTAAAATCGCTTCATTGGGTTTTGTTTTAGATACTGCTAATAAAGTGACCGCACTTTCAGGGCGATGAGCGAGTTGAGTGGAGGCTTGGATTTTTTGATGGATGGTTTCGAGTGCTTGTTGAATTGTCATAATTCCCTTCCTGACCAATGTGAAACTCTCTCCATTCTACACCAAAGCGATGATTTTTAGAAAAAATCTTCATTTTTTCAATTTTGTGTTTGACAAGCCTGCGCTTTTTCGGTATTTCTAAACACATCTTTTTTTTCAAGGTTAAAACACAATGAAAAATAACCGCACTTTCACGATTACCACCATTATTATGACCATTACGACCATTAATGGGGCGGGTTAGTGCGTAACAAACAGGATCAAGAAAACCCGCATTCAGTCTAGTGCGGGTTTTTTAGTATTTAAAAATCACAACATCTGAGGATATTATCATGCGCGTATTAAAATTTGGTGGCACTTCATTAGCCAACCCTGAGCGTTTCTCGCAAGCGGCTCAATTAATCGAAAAAGCTCATTTGGAAGAGCAGGCGGCTGGTGTCTTATCTGCTCCTGCAAAAATTACTAACCATCTTGTTGCCCTCTCTGAAAAAGCCGCATTAAACCAACCTACTGATACCCACTTTAACGAAGCCATTGAGATTTTCTATAACATCATTAATGGTTTACACGCTGAAAATAATAAATTTGATCTTGCGGGGACCAAATCCCTCATTGATGCAGAATTTGCTCAAATTAAAGGCTTATTAGAAGAAATCCGCCAAGCTGGCAAAGTAGAAGATAAAGTTAAAGCAACTATTGACTGTCGTGGTGAAAAATTATCGATTGCGATGATGAAAGCGTGGTTTGAAGCGCGTGGATACAGTGTTCACATTGTTGATCCAGTTAAGCAATTATTAGCACAAGGTGGTTACTTAGAATCTTCAGTTGATATTGACGAATCGACAAAACGCGTTGATGCGAAAAGTATCGGTAAAGATAAAGTCGTTTTAATGGCTGGTTTTACCGCATGTAATGATAAAGGTGAATTAGTGTTATTAGGCCGTAATGGTTCTGATTATTCAGCCGCCTGTTTAGCCGCTTGTTTAGATGCGTCTGTTTGTGAAATTTGGACTGATGTGGATGGCGTTTATACGTGTGACCCACGTTTAGTGCCAGATGCTCGTTTATTACCAAGCCTTTCTTACCGTGAAGCGATGGAGCTTTCTTATTTTGGTGCGAAAGTGATCCATCCACGTACAATTGGTCCATTATTACCAAAACAAATCCCTTGCGTGATTAAAAACACCGGTAATTCATCTGCACCAGGTTCGATAATCGATGGTCATGTGAAATCTGAAGGGTTACAAGTGAAAGGGATTACTAACCTTGATAACGTGGCAATGTTTAATGTTTCAGGCCCAGGTATGCAAGGTATGGTGGGAATGGCCGCTCGTGTCTTCTCTGCCATGTCGAAAGCAGGGATTTCGGTCATTTTAATTACGCAGTCTTCTTCTGAATACAGTATTAGTTTCTGTGTGCCTGTTAAATCAGCGGATGCAGCGAAAGCGATTTTAGAACAAGAGTTTGCGACAGAATTAAAAGCGCATGACTTAGAGCCAATTGAAGTCGCAAAAGATCTATCTATCATCTCAGTTGTAGGTGATGGTATGAAACAAGCTAAAGGTATTGCGGCTCGTTTCTTCTCTGCCTTAGCACAAGCGAATATCAGCTTAGTCGCAATTGCACAAGGTTCTTCTGAGCGTTCAATTTCCGCAGTTGTCGCGCAAAATAAAGCGATTGAAGCCGTGAAAGCCACTCACCAAGCGCTTTTTAATAACAAAAAAGTTGTTGATATGTTTCTAGTCGGCGTCGGTGGCGTTGGTGGTGAGTTAATTGAACAAATTAAACACCAAAAAGAATACCTTGCAAAGAAGGACATTGAAATCCGTGTTTGTGCCTTAGCGAATTCAACAAAAATGCTTTTAGATGAAAACGGATTGAATTTAGATAATTGGAAAACCGATCTTGAAAATGCAACCCAACCTTCTGATTTCGATGTGTTGTTATCTTTCATTAAATTGCATCACGTGGTGAATCCAGTCTTCGTAGATTGTACGACGGCTGAATCGGTAGCAGGACTTTATGCGCGTGCGTTAAAAGAAGGTTTCCATGTGGTAACTCCAAATAAAAAAGCGAATACCCGTGAATTAGCCTATTACCACGAATTACGTCGCAATGCACAAGCAAGCCAACATAAATTCTTATACGAAACTAACGTAGGTGCAGGCTTGCCGGTTATCGAAAACTTACAGAACTTATTGGCAGCTGGTGATGAGCTTGAGTATTTTGAAGGCATTTTATCGGGCTCACTTTCTTTCATTTTCGGTAAATTAGAAGAAGGACTTTCTCTTTCAGAAGTGACCGCGCTTGCACGTGAAAAAGGGTTTACAGAACCAGATCCTCGTGATGATTTATCGGGGCAAGATGTGGCACGTAAATTGCTTATTTTAGCGCGTGAAGCAGGTTTAGAACTTGAGCTTTCTGATGTGGAAGTGGAAGGCGTGTTACCGAAAGGCTTCTCTGAAGGCAAATCAGCTGATGAATTTATGGCGATGTTGCCACAATTAGATGCGGAATTTAAAGCGCGTGTTGAAGCCGCAAAAGCCGAAGGCAAAGTATTGCGTTACGTAGGTCAAATTAAAGATGGCCACTGCAAAGTATCAATCATCGCTGTGGATCAAAATAATCCATTGTACAAGGTAAAAGACGGTGAAAACGCACTTGCATTCTACACGCGTTATTATCAACCAATTCCATTGTTATTACGTGGTTATGGTGCGGGTAACGCAGTGACTGCAGCGGGCATCTTTGCTGATATTTTAAGAACATTACACCACTAAGAAGGACATAACATGTTAAGAATTTATGCTCCGGCATCGAGTGCCAATATTAGTGTAGGGTTTGACACATTAGGTGCAGCCATTTCGCCGATTGATGGTTCATTATTAGGTGATGTCGTACAGATTGAGTCTATTCCAAGTGGTTTTGAACTCGAAAGTGCGGGCTATTTTGTGCGTAAATTGCCAAAAGAGCCGCAAAAAAATATCGTGTATCAGGCCTATGTACTGTTTAGTGAGCAATTAAAATTACGCAATGTGAGAGTTAAACCATTGCGTTTGACCCTTGAGAAAAATATGCCGATTGGTTCGGGATTAGGCTCAAGTGCGTGCTCTATCGTAGCAGCATTAGTAGCATTAAATAAATTCCACGATGAACCATTTTCAAAAATGGAACTGTTAGAAATGATGGGAGAGTTGGAAGGTCGTATTTCAGGTTCAATCCATTATGATAACGTTGCACCTTGCTATCTTGGTGGTGTGCAATTTATGGTACAATCCCTCGGTAACATTTGCCAAAAACTGCCATTTTTTGATAATTGGTATTGGGTCTTAGCTTACCCAGGCATTGAGGTTTCAACTGCTGAAGCGCGTGCAATTTTACCGAAAAGCTACACGCGTCAAGATGTGATTTCTCATGGTCGTCATTTAGGTGGCTTTGTGCACGCATGTCACACGCATCAAGAAAACCTTGCTGCGATGATGATGAAAGATGTGATTGCAGAACCTTATCGTGAGGCTTTATTACCCAACTTCGCAGAAGTGAAACAAGCCACTCGTGATTTAGGTGCATTAGCGATGGGGATTTCAGGCTCTGGTCCAACGATTTTCTCCATTGCACCCGATTTACAAACCGCAACAAAACTGGCGACTTATTTAGAAAATCATTATTTACAAAACAATGAAGGCTTTGTTCATGTTTGTAAGGTCGATAATGACGGTGCGAGAGAGCTCGGTTAAATAACAAATCGCTTTATCCCCTCTTTTATAAGAGGGGAATAACATTTTATTAAAACTCTATAATTAACGGATATACAATGAATTTGTACAACATCAAACACCCTGAAGAACAAGTGAATTTTGCTCAGGCAGTACGTCAAGGGCTTGGCAAAGATCAAGGCTTGTTCTTTCCAGAAACGATCCCTGCTTTAACTAATATTGATGAGTTATTAGCCTTACCATTGGTGGAACGTAGCCAAAAAATTCTTGGCGCATTAATCGGTGAAGAATTACCAAAAGCCACACTAGATGCAATGGTGAAAAATGCATTTACTTTTCCAGCACCGTTAGAAAAAGTAGAAGACAATATTTATGCCCTTGAATTATTCCATGGTCCAACTTTAGCATTTAAAGACTTTGGTGGTCGTTTTATGGCGCAAGCGCTTGCTGCAGTGCGTGGTGATGGAAAAATTACTATTTTAACAGCGACATCTGGTGATACCGGTGCAGCAGTTGCCCACGCGTTTTATGGGTTAGAAAACATCAATGTCGTGATTTTATATCCGAAAGGCAAAATCAGTCCATTACAAGAAAAGCTATTCTGTACTTTAGGTGGCAATATTCGCACTGTGGCGATTAATGGCGATTTCGATGCGTGCCAAGCGTTAGTTAAACAAGCATTTGATGATGCAGAACTGCGTCAAGCGATTGGTTTAAACTCAGCAAATTCCATCAACATTAGCCGTTTATTGGCGCAAGTTTGTTATTACTTTGAAGCGGTCGCACAGTTACCAAAAGAAAAGCGTGATAACGTAGTGGTTTCAGTACCAAGTGGTAACTTCGGTAATTTAACCGCAGGTTTAATTGCAAAAACATTGGGTTTACCAATTAAACGCTTTATTGCAGCAACCAATGCGAACGATACCGTGCCACGTTATTTAGAATCAGGTAATTGGGCACCTAAAGCGACTGTAGCCACGCTTTCTAATGCGATGGATGTAAGTCGTCCGAACAACTGGCCACGTGTCGAAGAGCTATTTAAACGTAATGGCTGGAGTTTAAGTGATTTAGGTTCTGGTATGTTAAGCGATAGCGAAACAGAAGAAACCTTAAAAGCGATGTACGCAAAAGGCTATTTATGTGAACCACACGGTGCAATTGCCTATCAAGTATTGAAAGATCAACTTAAAGCGGATGAAACCGGTATTTTCTTATGTACGGCACATCCTGCAAAATTTAAAGAGTCAGTGGAGCGTATTCTTTCGCTCGATCTTCCATTGCCAGAAGCGTTGGATAAACACAATAAATTGCCATTACTCTCTGATGAAATGGATAACGATTTTGCACAATTACGTGCATATTTGTTGAAATAATAAAAAAGTGCGGTTGATTTTGACTGCACTTTTGTTTTATTACTCAAAAGGGTGAGATAAACGCCCTTTATTTTTTAGGAGTTAATCTTCTTTTCCTAAGATTTGATTCACTTCACTCTTGTAGAGTACGGCTTTAGCACCGAAAATGGCCTGCACGCCACCGCCTACTTCAAGCACATCAATTGCACCTAATTTTTTCAATATGGCTTTATCAACGGCTTTTACATCCTTAACAGAAACACGTAAGCGAGTAATACACGCATCCACGTTTTCAATATTTTCAGCGTTACCTAATGCTGCAATAATTTTATGTGCATTTTCAGTCAGTGAACTTGTTTCTTGTTCTACATTGTCTTCGGTTTCTTCACCACGTCCTGGCGTCATTACATTAAAGATGCGAATCAAGAAAACGAAAGAGAAATAATAGAGCAGTGCCCAAGGAATACCAACGAAAATTACACGCAACCAATGAGTGTTTTCATCACCTTGTAAAATGCCGAAGAGCAAGAAATCAATAAAACCACCAGAGAAAGTATTCCCGATAGAGATATTTAAATAATCGGCAATAAAGAAAGATACACCATCTAAGAAAGCGTGGAATACATAAAGCCATGGTGCGACAAACAAGAACATAAATTCGATCGGTTCTGTAATGCCAGTAATGAAAGAGGTTAGGGCTGCACCAAGGAATAAGCCGCCAATTTGTGCACGACGTTTTTTCGGTACACAGTGATACATGGCTAAGCAGGCTGCTGGTAAGCCAAACATCATGGTATCAAAACGGCCAGCAAAGAAACGAGTCCCTTCAGTAAATAAACCGTGGTGATTTGGATCGGCTAATTGAGCGAAAAAGATTTTTTGTGCACCGACAATCATCTCGCCATTAACCATTTCCACACCGCCTAATTCAGAATACCAAAATAGCGGATAAATCATGTGATGTAAGCCAACCGCACCAGATAATCGCATCAAAAAACCATATAAGAATGTTCCAAAGCTTCCCATAGAGGCGATGCTTTTACCTGCCGAAACGAGCCATTGTTGGAAGGTTGGCCAAATGAGGAAGAAAACCAATCCAACAAAAATGGCTGAAAAAGCGGTAACGATTGGCACAAAGCGAGAGCCGCCAAAGAAACCTAATACTTGTGGTAATTGGATGTTGTGATAGCGATTGTGTAATTTAACGGTAATCAAGCCCATCACCAATGCGCCAATTACACCCGTATCAATGCTTTTTACATCAGGAGAGAAAATCGGAATTAATGCGGCAATGGTACCCGTCATAATGAGATAACCAACAACTGCAGCGAGAGCTGCAACGCCTTTGTCACGTTTGGCTAAGCCGATACCTAAACCAATACACAATAATAAGGCTAAATTAGCGAACACTACGCTACCGGCTGCTGACATAATCTGAAACAGACCTTGCAGCGCCTCATTATTTAAAATTGGATAGGCTTGCACTGTTGCTTTATTGGAAAGCGCACCACCGATCCCGAGCAAAAGACCTGCAGCAGGCAAAATAGCAATCGGCAACATGAATGCCTTACCGACTTGTTGAAGTTGTTTAAACATAGAACCTCCTGTGATTACTTTTTCGAAATGTAACGTATTTGAAGAGAAAAATCTGTGAAACCGCTCACAGTTTCAATCTAACACCTTGCTTTGATGAGTTTTAGCTTATGTTGGCGTGCGGTGGATTTCCTTTTATAATGCAATCAAACTGATATGTTTATTCATTATTTTTATGACAACTTTTATTGCCTACGCCAATATTCAACAACCTTTTCCTTTTGATGAAATTCCTAGGGAACTAGTCCCTAAGGATTTGCATACGGAACCGCAAGGAAATTCTCGGATAACGCAACGACATCAATGTCGTCGATTGGCACATTTTTTGCTTTGGCAGTTGTTGAAAACAGCGGAAAAATCAACCGCCCTTTTAGGGCAAATTTATCGTACACAAAGTGGCAGACCACAATTTCCGGTCGAGAACATCGATTTTAATATAAGCCACTCTGGCGATTGGGTTGCCGTATTACTGCATATTAATGAATCAGAAAAAAGTGCGGTCGGTATTGATATTGAATTTTCGAAAAAACGGAATTTTTCTGCGCTAATGGCTCATTTTGCGCCACAAGTAGAACAAGAATGGTTTGCTAAACAGCCTGATACAGAGCTGGCCTTTTATCGTTGTTGGTGCTTGCGTGAAGCGGTATTGAAATCACAAGGTGTAGGAATAGTGAAGTTATCAAGTGTGACGCATTTGCCAGAACAACTGCAGATCTTTTCAGATTATTGTCCGAAAGGTGCGTTGCTCTTTACGGATGAATTGCCTTTTTACTTTGCGGTATTTATAAATCAGTTAAAAATTCAACCGCACTTTTATCACTGGAATGGAAAAAAATTACTCGAAAAAAATATAAAAAAATCCTTGATTTACCAAGTAAATGAATAAAAGAAAATCCTTGAAAATATTCAAGGATTTTTTATTTTATAAAACTTGATTCGTCACTTGTATTTTCATAGACTAACCCCATTTATTTCGATAAACTCATTAAAATTTTTAGACAAATGGAGAACGTAATGTCGCAAAACGGTCCAGATCAAGATCCTTGGGGTAAACCGGGACAGAGCAGCG
>CAKQTN010000020.1:0-15252 GCA_934276625.1 uncultured Haemophilus sp. | reverse complement strand
GGCATGAAAGGGTTAGAAAAAGCAGCACCTTATATTCGTTCATTAGTGGGTAAAGCAATGCGCTTACGCATTGTGCCAGAAATTCGTTTCTTCTACGATCAATCCTTAGTTGAAGGGATGCGTATGTCTAATTTAGTAACAAACGTAGTACGTGAAGACGAAAAAAAACACGTTGAGGAAAATGACTAATGTCGAGACCTCGCAAGCGTGGGCGTGATATTGATGGTGTATTTTTATTAGATAAGCCACAAGGCATGTCATCGAATGACATTATGCAAAAAGTGAAACGCGTATTCCAAGCGAATAAAGCAGGGCATACCGGTGCGCTTGATCCATTAGCAACTGGTATGCTGCCTATTTGTTTAGGCGAGGCTACAAAGTTTTCACAGTTTTTGTTAGATGCAGATAAACGCTATGTGGTCACAGCAAAATTAGGTGAACGTACGGATACCTCGGATGCAGAAGGGCAAGTGGTCGAAACTCGCCCAATCAATGTAGAAACATCACAAATTTTGACCGCACTTGAACAATTTCGTGGTGATATTTTGCAAGTGCCGACCATGTTTTCTGCATTAAAGCACAATGGGAAACCATTGTATGAGTATGCTCGCGCAGGCATTACCGTAGAACGTGAAGCACGTCCTATCACGATTTTTGAGCTAAACTTTATCAAGTATCAAGCACCTTTTCTAACCTTAGAAGTGCATTGTTCGAAAGGAACCTATATCCGTACATTAGTGGATGATTTAGGTGAAGTGTTAGGTTGTGGTGCTCATGTGACCGTGTTACGTCGAACTACGGTTGCGGATTATCCAACAGAAAAGATGATGACATGGGATGCTTTGCAGGCGCTTGCAGAGCAAGGTGATCTTGCACAACTTGATCAACATCTTTTACCGACAGATACGGCAGTCAGTAAATTACCCGCATTACAGCTAAATGCCGAGCAAAGTAAAGGTATTGGCTTTGGACAACGTGTCAAATTTGCTAATGAAGCAAAATTACATGGTCAAGTGCGGCTGTTTTCTGACGATAATATCTTTTTAGGCGTAGCGCTTGTAGATGATAACAATGTGATTCGTCCGCAGCGCTTGATTACACAATCTCTCTAACTATTTGCCTTTCTTTTTTAATTCCAGTAATCTCACCTGTAACCTTTTAATTGCAATCTATGTAAATAAGATATTACAGGTGAATTATGGATGTCCTTAACCATTTACGTCAGGAAATTGATGCGCTCGATCGTGAACTGATTCAACTTTTTGCTAAACGCCTCGAACTGGTGAGCCAAGTAGGCGAAGTAAAGCACGAAAAAGGTTTGCCGATTTATGCACCAGAGCGTGAATTAGCGATGCTACAAGCACGCAGAGAAGAAGCGGCTAAAGCAGGAATCTCTCCACAACTTATTGAAGATGTGCTGCGTCGTTTCATGCGTGAATCGTATTCCAATGAAAATCAATTTGGTTTTAAAACCCTGAATCCAGCCATTAACAAAATTGTTATTGTCGGCGGTTACGGAAAAATGGGGCAGTTATTTGCTCGTTATTTGCGTGCTTCGGGTTATCCTATTTCTATTTTAGACCGCAATGATTGGGATGTAGCAGAACGTATTTTAACGAATGCGGATGTTGTTATTATCTCAGTACCGATTGATCACACGTTAGAAACCATAGAACGTTTAAAACCCTATTTAACGGAAAATATGCTACTGGCGGATCTCACCTCCGTGAAACGTGCTCCATTAGCTAAAATGTTAGAGGTGCATAAAGGGGCGGTAGTTGGATTGCATCCAATGTTTGGTCCTGATATTGCGAGCATGGCAAAACAAGTGGTCGTACGTTGTGATGGGCGCTTTAGTGAGCGTTATGAATGGTTACTGGAACAAATTCAAATTTGGGGTGCAAAAATTTATCAAATTGATGCAGCAGAGCATGATCACAATATGACATACATTCAAGCATTACGTCACTTTTCCACTTTTGCGAATGGTCTGCATCTTTCTAAACAGCCTGTCAATTTAAGCAATTTATTGGCATTATCTTCCCCGATTTATCGTTTGGAATTAGCCATGATTGGTCGTCTATTCGCCCAAGATGCGGCACTTTATGCCGATATTATCATGGATAAGCCAGAAAATTTAGATGTGATTGAAAGCTTGAAACAAACGTATGAAGAGGCATTACAATTCTTTGAAAAAGGCGATCGCCAAGGATTTATTGATGCTTTCCATCAAGTGAGAGAATGGTTTGGGGAATATTCCGATCAATTCTTACAAGAGAGTCGCCAGTTATTGCAACAAGCTCACGATTTACGACATGTGTAAAATAAAAGTGCGGTTAAAACTAACCGCACTTTTTTGTTGCAGCTATTGTCTTGCTAACCGTAGGTTTTGTGGAATTGCCTCAAAGTTAGAACGGAATGGATTAATATCCAATCCACCACGGCGCGTATAACGCGCATAGACGGTGAGTTTTTCTGGTTTGGCATAATGGATCAAATCACAGAAAATACGCTCGACACACTGCTCGTGAAACTCATTATGTTGACGGAAAGACACGATGTAGCGAAGAAGTTTTTCGCGATCAATTTGTTTGCCCACATAATGAATTTGCACGGTTCCCCAATCCGGCTGACTGGTGATAAGACAGTTAGATTTCAATAAATGGCTCACTAAGGTTTCTTTCACCACGTTATCAGACGTACAATTTTGCAAAATATCCGCATTAAATTCGTAGCTGTGGATTTCGATATCCTGATCATCAATGCAATCGCCCGTTAACGTATCAATACGTTGTCCTTGATAGTGGGATAATGGATGTAAATGAACTTTAACCTCGCCTTGAGCACAAGCACTTAGATCTTCACGCATAGTGCGTTCTACGCTAGCAAAATCAGCAAATTGGCTTTGATTAAAACTGTTTAAATAGAGTTTAAAGCTTTTCGATTCAATTAAATTTTCACTGCGATAATCAATTTCCACATCAGCAATGGCGACTTGTGGCAAACCTTTTGGATTTAACCAAGAGATTTCATAGGCTGTCCAAATATCCGCGCCTTGGGTAAATGGCTGCTGTTCAGTTATGCCCAAGCCATCACGATTGAGTTTACGAGGCACGGGTTGTAACAAAGTGCGGTCATAATTAGCAACATATTCTGTTGCTTGACCGAGTTTTAAAGATTGAAGGCTTTTATCTTGATAGTTCATGTGTTTTCCTGAATAACGAAAGCGCTATAAAAAATTCCACGACACATTCGAGACTAATCGACATTGGTCGCATTTAAAGTAAATTACATCAAATAGTGGCGCGTCTAATACCCAATCGCCACCACATTGTGGGCAACAGCGTTGCTGTTCTGACTCTAAAGAATGGCCACCGACACGGTATAAATAATAATAGGTCGGTATGCCGTTTTCTTTTTCGATTTCAGCAGCAAGGTAGCGTCCATGTTTACTGAGCGTGCTATTAATCTCGGAGATTTCATTTAATGCTTCTTTTTCTAAAGCCGAACCATTCATTTGCAGCTGATCGCAGGCCTGCCAATTCTCTTGCCATTTAATCAAATCTTGGCTTAAGTGCGGTTGATTTTTTAGCTGTTTATAAAGTGGAATTGGGGAGAAATCCTCTCCGCTATGTAATGGCGAGCAAGATTGCAAATGTGTGGTATAAAGTATCTGCCATGCAGGATGGCTGCATTCTGCAGTGCTGTCTGCATTTAAATCATCGGCAATAATTTGAAAACCTTGAAAATTTAGACCGCACTTTTCAGCATGTTCCATCGCCAGATTCACAGTTTGGTTATTGTTCTCGGGCAAAAGGCTATCTTGCTCAGGACAAATAACGCGCATTGCAAAACCTTGTTCGCTGTCTTCCTCCATCAAATAAAGCGGGATTTCACGGCCGATAATTTGTCCGTTATAACGCCATTGGTCGATGACGGCATTGAGCAAACGGCTTTGTTGCCCAATATCATTTTCTAAGGCGGTCAATTTAAAAAAAGGTTCGATCAGATACATAATTACAGATTGTGTAAGATTTCTTCGATTTGTTTTAAACCGTTTAAGCGGGTTTCACTTAAGCGAGAGGCAATACCAAGCTCATCAAAAAATTGGCGGATATTAAATTGTTGTAGTTGATTATTGGTTTGTCCATTGATATTTTGCAGTAACAACCATAACAAACCATTCATAATGCGCGCTTCGCTGTAAGCTTGAAATTGAAACGTGCCGTCATTTTGTTGAATGGTCTTAAACCAAAGTCCTGCTTCGCAGCCTTGAATCGATTGCATTTGAGCCAATTCATCTGGAGAAGGTTGAGGAAGATGTTTACCGGCTTGAATAATGAAACGGTAACGATCTTCCCAATTTTTTGCCTGTTTAATGTTTTCTAGCATGCTAATAACTCTAAGGATTTATCTAATGCCGCAAAAAAAGCATCCACATCTTGCGGACTATTGTAAGGCGCAAAAGAAAGTCTTAATGTAGTACGCTCACCAAGGCGGGCTAAGTAAGGTTGGGCGCAATGTTCGCCAACACGCAACGCAATTTTTTGTTCACTTAATAGGGTAGCAAGATCCGAAGCCGCAATCCCATCAAAAACAAAACAAACCACTGAACTTGGCTGCGGTGAATTGAATAAACGACAATTCGGATAGTTTTTTAACCGCACTTTACTTTGTTCAGCAAGAGCTACTGCATGCGCCTCGGCTGCTTGAAAATCCCATTTTTTGAGCCAATCTAACACCGCACTAAAGCCAATCACGCCCGCAATATTGGGTGTACCAGCCTCTAGTCGATAAGGCAAATCGGCAAAGGTAATACATTCATGGGATACGCGCTCAATCATTTTTCCACCGTAAAAAAGCGGTTGTAATAGGGAAAGTGAGCTCAATTTTCCGCTTAATACACCAATGCCGTTAGGACCATAAATTTTGTGTGCAGAAAAGGCGATAAAATCCGCATCTAATGCCTGTAAATCAATCTGTATATGACTAATAGCCTGAGCGGCATCTACTAAAACGAGCGCATTGCTATGTTGGCGGATTAGTCGAATTAAATGCTGGATATGTTGTTCCGTTCCCGTTACGTTGGAAACAAAATTGAGTGCCACTAATTTGGTTTTCTTATTTAAGGCTTTAATTAAGGCATTTTCATCAATTAGCCAATTATCCGAAATTGGCAGCACTTTAATTTTCGCGCCGCATTTTTTCGCTGTTTCGTGCCAAGTAACAAAATTAGCATGATGGTCCGCTTGGCTAATTAAAATCTCGTCATCTGCATGCAATGAGGGGAGTAAACCATTAGCAACTAAATTAATGCTATGAGTCGTCCCAGACGTCCAAATTACCGCTTTTTCATCTTCCGCATTAATTAAGGTTTTAACTAAGTAACGAGCATTTTCATATTGTGCTGTCTGTGCAGCTTCATATTGACTACGATGTACGGAGCCCGCCGATTGATAAAAAGTACTCGTCGCATCAATGAGTGCTTGAGGTTTTAATGCTGTCGCTGCATTATCCAAATAAACCACGGCATTTGGCGATGTAAAATAAGGGAATTCATTTTTAAATGATTGATAATCAAAAGCCATGGCTATCTCCGTGTTTGAGTGTTTTTTTCTGTTTACGCCATTCATAAGGGGCAACAGGGTTGGGATCTCGCCATAAGCCGATTTTTTGTTGTTGGGCAAAATCTTGTGCCTGGAAGTAGATTGGATTTTTAGCATATTGCGGATAAACCCAAGCCATGCCGTTTTTCACCATTTCTAAGTTGATGTTTTGTTCTTGTAGATAAACCGTTGCCAAAATACGTTGGTAGCGATCATAACCGGAAACTGACAACGTCACATTTTGTTTGAAAACAAGCTGTGAAAGATATTGTTTGGCTTTCTTTCCAAATGGTTGGCCTTTTTCTGGAGCATCAATTTCTTGTAATCGCACTTTGAATTGTTTTTTAGTGGGTAAGAGGCAAGTCAGGGTGTCACCATCACTTACGCCTATTACCCAGCATTCTACTTGGCGTTCTGCTGAGATTGAAAATTGCGTCCAAAGTGCGGTTAAAATTATGGTTAAAAATAAGAAGAATTTTTTAATCATTTGGAATTTCTTTGATCTGCATCGCAAAATTTAGCTAAAATGAATGGGTAATTTTAACAAAAAAGCGTAAAATAAATTTTAATTATTATTAAAAAAATTGATAGAGGAAATATGTTACTCCAAAAAGGCGTTCAACTCGCTCGTTCGCTCATCATTTTATACATTATGTTACTACTCGGCAATTTGATTTCTCACTATATCCCAGTGGGGATTCCAGGCAGCATTTGGGGCTTATTATTACTTTTTTTAGGTTTAACGACTCATGTAATTCACTTGGAGTGGATTTATTTCGGTTCGAGCTTACTGATCCGATACATGGCGGTCCTTTTTGTGCCAGTGAGCGTGGGCATTATCAAATATTATGATTTACTCTTGGCCCAGTGGAAAGTTTTACTTATTCCAAACATTCTCAGTACCATTCTGACACTTTTGGTTATTGCATTTATAGGAAACTATTTATTTTATAAACAATCCTTTACCCATAAGCGTAAAAAAGTATTAGAAAGACGCAATCTTCAAGCTGATTAAGGTTTTATTATGCAGTATGCAATTTATCTTTATACCATTTTAACGATTTTTGGATTTTGGCTCGCATTACAAATCAGTAAACGTTGGAAATCCATGATTTTCAATACGTTCGTGCTCACAGTATCAATTCTTGTGCTGATTTTAGTAGTTGGCGATATTCCTTATGATGATTACATGGCGGGTAATGCGCCGATTAATAATTTATTAGGCGTGAGTATTGTTGCGCTGGCGTTACCGTTGTATGAACAACTTCGTCAAATTGCGAAACAGTGGAAAATTATTCTTTCTGTGGTGACATTGGCTTCTCTGTTTTCCATGTTTACCGGTGCCATTTTTGCAATTATTTTAGGGGCAAGCCCTGAAATGGTCGCGACCGTATTGCCAAAATCAATTACCACGCCAATTGCGATGGAAGTGTCTTCTCATTTAGGCGGTATTCCAGCCGTTACCGCTGTAGGTGTGATTGTTGCAGGTTTGCAAGGTTCGGTTTTTGGTTATCTCATCTTGAAAAAACTCGGTATCAAACAGCAAGAAGCGGTGGGGTTATCTGTTGGTGCAGTTTCTCACGCACTCGGCACAGTAAGCTGTATGGAAGCCAATCCGAAAGCCGGTAGTTATAGTTCGATTTCTTTAGTACTTTGCGGTATTATGAGCTCAATTTTAGCACCCTTAGTATTCAAAGTTATCCATCTATTTTTATGAGAACCAAATTAGCTGATTTTTGGACTGAACGTTTCCTTCCTGATCCGCCTCGCGAAAAAGATCACCGACCTCCATTTCGTCGTGATCGCGGGCGGATTTTACATTCTGCCGCTTTCCGTTGTTTACAAGCCAAAACACAGATTCACGCGGTGGGCGAAAATGATTTTTATCGCACTCGTTTAACTCATTCCCTTGAAGTGGCACAAATCGGTAGCAGCCTGGTTTCCCAATTAAAATTTGCGGAAAGTTATATTGCGCTTTCTGACCAGCTTCATATTGAAAAAAGTGAATTGCAGAAACAGCTCAACCCTTTATTACCAACTAATGATTTAATTGAAAGTTTATGCTTTGCGCATGATATTGGTCATCCACCGTTTGGTCATGGTGGGGAAGTAGCACTCAATTATATGATGCGTAATCATGGCGGCTTTGAAGGCAATGCGCAGACATTTCGTATTATTACTAAACTCGAGCCTTATACTGAAACTGCTGGGATGAATTTAACGCGCCGTGCTATTTTAGGTGTGGTGAAATATCCGAATATTTTAGACCTGTCTTCACCGCAATATGCTCAGTTGCCGCATGCTGAAAACGCTGATCCGCGTTATGTCAAAATTAGCGATTGGAAGCCTGGAAAAGGGTTATTCCGTGATGACGTCACAATGTTTACTTGGTTGTTGCAAAACCTTTCTGAAAATGACCGCACTTTGTTTGGAACATTTCAAAAAGCGCGGTCAAATCCTGCCGAGTTTTTAAAAACACAATTTAAATCTTTAGATTGCAGCATTATGGAATTGGCAGATGATATTGCGTATGGCGTGCATGATTTAGAAGATGCGATTGTGACTGGTGTAGTAAATCAACATCAGTGGCAAGAAGCATTGGCTGAACTTAAAACGATTCCTTCAGATTGGTTGGCAAAAAATATAGAACAAGTCAGCCAACGATTATTCTCCAACCATCATTTCGAGCGTAAAAATGCCATTGGTGCATTAGTGAATTTCTTTATCACCCATGTGCGCTGGAAAGTCACCGGCAATTTTGATGAACCTTTGTTACGTTATAACGCGGAACTACCGCAAGATGTGATTGCGGCATTAAATGTGTTTAAAAAGTTTGTGTGGAAATACGTGATTCGTCATGTCGAAACGCAACGCATTGAATATAAAGGGCAGCGCATTCTCACAGAAATGTTCCAGATTTTTGAATCTGATCCGGAACGTTTATTGCCAACGAATACGGCTAATCGTTGGAGAAATGCACCGGAGCAGGGTAAAAAACGTATTATTTGTGACTATATCGCGGGCATGTCAGATGCCTATGCCTTAAAGGTTTATCACCAGCTCTAAAGTGCGGTTATTTTTATTGATATTTTGAATTTATAGGACAATTTTGTGGCATTAATTAGTTTAACTAACGCTTATCTTTCTTTTAGTGATCATCCTTTACTTGATCATGCTGAACTTCATATTGAACCCAATGAGCGCGTGTGTTTAGTGGGGCGTAACGGTGCAGGTAAATCGACTTTATTAAAAATTATTGCACAGCAAGTCACTATGGATGACGGCAAAGTGCAGTATGAAAAAGATTTAGTGGTTTCCCGTTTAGAACAAGACCCGCCTCGCCATGCTGAAGGGAATGTATTTGATTATGTGGCAGAAGGCATTGAGCATTTAGCAGATTTATTAAAAGAATATCACCATATTTCGCAAGAGTTGACACAAAATTACAGTGAGCAAATTCTTAATCAACTGGCGCAAGTACAAGCCAAATTAGAGCATGCCAATGGCTGGCAATTTGAAAATAAAATCAATGAAGTCCTGCAAAAATTAGAGTTAAACCCTGATACTAAATTAGCCGATTTATCGGGTGGTTGGTTGCGTAAAGCGGCCCTTGCTCGTGCATTGGTGTGTAATCCTGATGTCTTGTTATTAGATGAACCGACCAACCACTTGGATGTAGATGCAATTGAATGGTTAGAAAACTTCTTATTAGAATTTACTGGAAGTATTGTGTTTATTTCTCATGACCGTTCTTTTATCCGCAAAATGGCGACTCGTATTGTTGATTTAGATCGCGGGAAATTAGTGTCTTATCCAGGTAACTATGATTTATACCTCACCGCTAAAGAGGAGAGCTTACGTGTCGAAGCATTGCAAAATGACCTTTTTGATAAGCGTTTAGCGCAAGAAGAAGTTTGGATTCGTCAAGGGATTAAAGCGCGCCGTACGCGTAATGAAGGCCGCGTGCGCGCTTTAAAAGCCATGCGTGAAGAACGTCGCCAACGTCGTGAGGTGATGGGTACTGCTAAGTTACAATTAGATAACTCAAGTCGTTCAGGCAAAATCGTGTTTGAAATGGAAAATGTGTCTTATGAGATTGAAGGTAAACAGCTGCTCAAAGATTTCAGCACGACCATTTTACGTGGCGATAAAATTGCATTGGTTGGCCCAAATGGTTGCGGAAAAACCACGTTTATTAAACTTTTATTAGGTGAAATCAAGCCAACGAGTGGTCGCATTCATTGCGGTACAAAATTAGACATTGCTTATTTTGACCAATATCGAGCCGATCTCGATCCAGAAAAAACGGTGATGGATAACGTTGCCGATGGCAAGCAGGATATTGAGGTCAATGGTGTAAAACGTCATGTGTTGGGCTATTTGCAGGATTTCTTATTTCCACCCAAACGTGCGATGACACCTGTAAAAGCGCTTTCAGGTGGTGAACGTAACCGTTTGTTATTGGCTAAATTATTACTGAAACCTAATAATCTATTGATTCTCGATGAACCAACCAATGACTTGGATGTAGAAACCTTAGAATTATTGGAAGAAATCCTCACTGATTATCAAGGCACCTTATTGATTGTCAGCCATGATCGTCAGTTTATTGATAATGTCGCGACTGAGTGTTATTTCTTTGAAGGCGATGGCGTATTGAATAAATACGTGGGCGGCTTCTTTGATGCGAAAGGACAACAAGCCAATTACTTTGCGATGAAAGCAGAGCAAGAGACCCAAAAATCCAAAAAAGAAGCACCAAAAGTACAGGAAAGTGCGGTCAAAAATGACGCTGTTTCTCAAAAGCCAAAATCTGTTAAACTTTCTTATAAAGAACAACGTGAGTTAGAACAGCTTCCACAGCTATTGGAAGAATTGGAAGAGAAAATTACCGCACTTCAAGCTGAAATTGGTGATCCTCACTTTTTCCAACAAGCCCATGATGTAACAGATGCCAAGCTTAAGGAATTATCAGACACCGAAGCTGAACTTGAAACAGCTTTCCTCCGTTGGGAAGAACTTGAAGAGAAAAAAACTCAAGCTGAAGCAAAATAGAGGATAGATAAAAAAGAAACCGAGCTAAATAGCTCGGTTTTTTATTATATGAAATTAACGCCTATAGTGATTTTTCTGCGGTTAAATCCTCCGCAATTTCCTCCGCTTGCTTAATCACATAGCTCACGGCTTCTTCCTGTTTATCCGGTGGGTATTTATAACGCTGTAAAGCTCGTTTAACGAGAATACGCATTTTGGCACGAACGCCTTCTTTGTATTGCCAGTCGATGGTAACTGAGCGTCTTAAAGTATCGGTAATTTCTTTGGCAAGTTTGCTCAATACTTCATCGCCCATCAGTTCACGGGCACTTTGGTTTTGGGCGAGGGCTTCGTAGAAGGCGAGTTCTTCTTTTTTCAGCCCCAGCTTTTCACCTAAAGCTAAGCGTTCTTGGAAGTCTTGGCTCATTTTGAAGAGCTCATCCAAAATTTCCACCACGCTTAAATTGTGGTTGTGGTATTGATTTAGGGCTTCTTTCAAACGTTGCTCGAAGTCTTTTTGCAATGTCAGATTCGCGCCTGATTTGGCTTTGATTTCGCTTGCCAAATAACGCTCCACCGCGCTGACCCATAAGTTCTTAGTCGGGCTGTTTTTGATGGTTTGTAAAAACTCTTCAGAAAGCAAACTAATTTGTGGTTGCGGTTTTTCCAGTAGGTCAAACAAATCAATCACGCCTTCGGAATAGACGGCTTGGTTGACCAATTTTTTTAATAAAATCTGTCTTTCATTAGAACCCGTACCATTTTGTTCACGCTTCGTGAGAATCGAGCGTACTGCATCATAAAAAGCAATTTCTTGGTTGTACGGCTCAACTTCAGCCAATGCACCGCACAGCATATAGCCTTTTTTCACCAATCCTGCCGCTTTCAAAAAGGCTTTTTTGCGAGGCTCGGTTTCTTTTTTATTAAACCAATGTTGCTCGTGCGCTTTGCCATCAAATGGTAATTGATCGAGGCTTAAAATATGGTTGGCGGCAAAACGAATAGCCATCAGAAGATCATGCGGATTATCTTTTTCTAAGGCCGTCTGAACATCAAAGGTTTTCCCTTCAACCGGCGTTGCAAACAGGCTACGGACGAACTCTAAATGCTCTTTCATTTTAAAGAACACATCAATTACGTTATCAGTCAGCTTGCCCTTGCCTTGTGAGTTTGTATATTGCTGAGTAGCTTTTTTGAGCTCGTCAGCAATACCGACATAATCCACAATCAAGCCGCCGTTTTCTCGGCTTTTATTGCGGAATACACGGTTAACCCGAGCAATCGCCTGCATCAGGTTATGCCCTTGCATCGGCTTGTCGATATACATTGTGTTACAACAAGGCGCATCAAAGCCCGTCAGCCACATATCGCGCACAATCACGATTTTCAGTGCATCATTTGGATCTTTAAAACGGCGTTCTAGTGTTTGTTTTTCCTGTTTACTGTAAACGTGTTTCTGCATTTCCGGCGCATCGGAAGCAGAACCCGTCATCACAATTTTAATCGTCCCTTCGTTGATATTGTCTGAATGCCATTCAGGACGTAGTTTGATGATTTCATTGTATAGGTCCACGCAAATCTGACGGCTGGAAACCACCATCATCGCTTTGCTGTCGACGACTTCATTGCGTTTGGCAAAATGCTGCACAAAATCCGCGGCTAAATCGGCCAGACGGGCTTGCGAACCCAGCAATTTTTCCTGCAAACGCAGGGCAGGGGATTGCTCCTCTTCCAGCAAATCATCAATTTCTTTGAATAGCTCATCGTGTTCTTTTTCGTTTAAGCGGATTTGGCGCGCTTCATACACAATCGGCACGGTTGCGCCATCTTCCACCGCATCTTGCAAGTCATAAATCGACACATAACGCCCAAACACATCTTGCGTATCCTTATCTTCTAGGCTAATCGGCGTACCGGTAAAACCGATAAACGAAGCATTTGGTAGCGCATCGCGCAAATAGCGGGCGTAGCCTGCCTGAAATTTGCCTTCATGTAGCTTTTGAGTAAAGCCATATTGGCTGCGGTGTGCTTCATCGCTGATTACAATAATATTGCTGCGCTCATTTAAAACGGGGAAGTGGCTTTCTTTCTTATTTAGGGCGAATTTTTGAATCGTAGTAAAAAACACGCCGCCCACTTCATTTTGCGCGAGCAGTTGGCGCAGTTGATCGCGATCTTCTACTTGTTGCGGCGTTTGTTTGATTAAATCTTTGCCAGAAGAAAAGGTTTGGAAAAGCTGACCGTCCAAATCGTTGCGGTCGGTAACCACCACAATGGTAGGATTTTTCAATTCAGGCTGCGCAAGCAGTTTGCCGGCATAAAACAACATGGAAATCGATTTACCCGAACCCTGCGTATGCCACATCACGCCAATTCGGCGGTCGCCTTTTTCTGAAGTCGCAAAAAGCGTGGAATCTACTGCTTCATTTACGCCGTAATATTGATGGTATGCCGCAATTTTTTTAATGGTTTTACCGCTGGAATCTCGCTCAAATAAGACGAAATAGCGGATATAGTCCAATAAATCCTCAGGCTGCATTAAGCCATTGAGCAGGCTTTGCAATTCATCATCAAAATATAATCGTGCGCTTTTATTTTTTTCATCGACCACTTTCCACGGGGTAAAGCGTTGGAAATCTGCCGAAAGCGAACCCAAACGTGCAGCAATGCCGTCTGAAATAATCAGGGTTTGGTTGTAAACAAACAGCTCGGTAATTTCATCTTTATAGGTTTCAAACTGATTAAACGCCTGCAACAAATCCGCCGATTCACGCAGCGGATTTTTGAGTTCAAATACCACCAAGGGCAGACCATTCACAAAACCGATAATATCAGGAATCCGCTTGCCCCCTTTACGGCTGCGGATTTCCAGCTGATTGACGGCAACAAAGCGGTTGTTCTCCACATGCTCGAAATCTACTAAGCGCGCCATCTCGATTTTTTGCTCACCGTTTTGCGTATATTCCACTCGTACGCCATCACGCAACAGTTTATAAAACGCTTGATTACGCACCACCAAGTCGCCGATATCGCTTTTTGTCGCCGATTTGACCACAGAATCCACCGCACTTTCAGGTAGCTGCGGATTAAGTTTACGCACCGCCTCACGCAGTTGCTCAATAAAGACTACGCCACTCAAATCGCCACGGGCAAACTCGCCTTCATGAACAGGCAAATCTTTACCATAGCGATATTCCCAACCGAGGGATTGCAGGCGTTGAAGAGTGAGTTGTTCGATATCGTTTTCGTTGAGCATGATGGATTCCTTAGTGTGTGGTTTAAATCTCCCCTAACCCCTCTTTACGAAAGAGGGGAATGGTATTGAGCGTCATTTTAGTTTAGGTGTTTTTCATGAGTAATTTTGCTGTTAATCCGACCGCTTGCAGCTAACAAACCTTCCAAATAATCCCCCTCTTTAGCAAAGAGGGGATAGGGGAGATTTGGCAGAGGTAAAATTAATCTATTAAGTATTTATGCATCTTTATAATCTTTAATCATTGGTTGGAAAATCTGCTTTATTTGCTTATCTATATTCCATTCAAAGAAATACCTTTGATTATCTAGCCTGTTATTTATACTTCTAAAAACATTTAATAGTTTCATTTTGGCATTAAGCAATTTCCTGATGTTTTTACGATTTTCTTTTTTGATGACATCATGACGAACTGTTTCTCTATCTGAATGGGATAATTCTTTGTCCCGGATTAACTTTAGATTTTCTGAATTAGATTTTATATATTTAGTTAGCTGCTTAATCTTATTTTTCTCTTCGGGAGTTGCTTTTTCATCTAAAATATCTTTTAGATAATTTAGATTAGAGTTTTTTAGTATACCTCCTCTTCCTTGTTCAGCAGGATCTATCAATTTAGCCATTTGACTAAGAAAGTTATTTAATAGGGCATTTGTTAGGTAATGAAATGTATAACAATTATAGTTGTAAAATTTAATTCTATTTCTTCTTCTCATTTTTAAGAAATAGCAATACATTCTAAATGAAGCATCAGCTTCCATTAAATAGGTATTTACTTTTTCCAAATGAACTTTAATTTCTTCTTGAGTTGGCATTTTATAGCTTCCCATTTAATAATCTAGGTAGTAATAGATCTCTGGAATTAGATAAGATCTCGTTTTGGTAGCTGTTAAATATAGACTTATCTAGAGTTTTCTTTAACAACTTTTCAAAAACTAAATGCACTTCAGTATTTGCTAGCAATAATGGATACTTTAAAATATCTCTAGTGCTAATATTGGGTTGAGCAGATCCTTGTGCAGTAAAATCAACAAAGTTTTTAAAATCCTCTTGAATCATATTCATATATATAAAGCTATAAAATGTTTCAGATTCATTCATTTGTTTAGCCAGAAATTTAGCTACACGTTGATTCAACATAGCCTTCTTATTTGCTGGCATTCTTCCTACTTTTCCAACATAAGCACCTGTTAGTCCAATGACAATGTCTCCACCATTCAAAACAAAATTAGAACGTAAAGATAGGTTATCTTCTGAAACGAAACCATTTCCTTCCACTGTAAGAATTTTTGATTGTATAGAGCCAATTTTTATTACTGGAATTCCTGTATCAGTCCATTCTGAGCTTTTAAATGCATAACC